>NZ_JBNDHS010000060.1:0-39573 GCF_056755095.1 Rhizobium sp. SVR5-9E
CCAGCCACTTTACGGCGTCGGGCTCGCGAAGCACGCCCTTCAGTTCGCCGGTGAACTTCAGCGCGCCGTCCTTCTTCGTGTCGATACCGGAAAGGTCCGTGCTGCCGGCAGAGAAATGCGTCTTCACCGTGCCGGTCTTGCCGTCGATGATGACGATCTCGTTGTTTTCCTGCAGCGTGAGCGCAATCTCGTCCTGGCTGTTGAACGAGACGAATTCCGGCTCCGGATCTTCCGGGGCAACGCCGGCAAGGCCGGTCAGGGTCACATGCTTGATCGTGCCGCAATCGACGGTGCCGCTCTTGACCTGGAAGATCACGAGGTCGCCGGCCGGCATCTGCGGGATCTTGCCGTCGTCGACGTCTTCGTCACGCTCGTTTTCGATGGCGATGGTGCCGAGCGTCTTGTCCTTGTTCAGAGCAATCGAATCCGGCTGGCCGCCGAGATCGCAGGTGTTTTCGATCTTCTTGGTCGCAACATCGACGATCGCCAGGCGGCCCGACGGCTTCCGCTTGCTCTCGCCGGTGTTGACGGCGACGAGCGCCTTGCCTGCGGTTGAGGTGACGGAGGTCGGCTCGCCGTCCATCATCAGGGCGCCGAGCGCCTTCGGCGCCTTGGCGTCGGTGATGTCGATGAAGCCGATCGCGCCGAGCGGGCTGTCGCTGTAGATCAACGTGTTGCCGTCATCAGTTGCGGTGATGATCTCGGCGGAGGTCGCCGACAGCTTGTCCTTGTCGGACGGCAGGTTCGAGGCGACCGGGAAGGACGCAATGCGATTGAAAACAGGCTCTGCAGCCGCCGGAAATGCAACGGATGCGAGGAGCACGGCAGCCAGCGCTGCCTTGCGCGATAGAATAGTCATGAAAACCCCCATGTATCGAATATTCGAAACCTGGGCTTTCTGCGGGACCGCTGTGACAGGCAGATGACAACCGCGCGTTTTCCACTCGTCTGCGCCGCCATTCAGACGCGAGTTCTCGCGATCGCCCCAACGCAAGAAGGGCCCGGCTTGCGCCGAACCCTTCGAAACCTGGACTGCCGGTCTCGTTACCCGGCGGCCAAGCAAATCTGATTAGCCGTTGACGGCGTCCTTCAGGCCCTTGCCAGGCGTGAACTTCGGCACATTGCGAGCCGGAATATCGACTTCGGCGCCGGTGGACGGGTTGCGGCCCTTGGTGGCAGCGCGATGAGAAACGGTGAAGCTGCCGAAACCGGCGAGACGAATGTCGCCCTTGTTCTTCAGTTCAGCCTGGACAACGTCGAAAACAGCGTCGACCGCGGAAGCAGCGTCAGCCTTGGTGAGGCCAGCCTTTTCGGCAACTGCGGACACGAGTTCATTCTTGTTCATGTTTCCACCCCTTTCAATGGTTCGAAACGACTCAATCTGTAAGCCAGGCACAGAATAAGTTTCATCAGGCCCGCCGCAACCCAAAAGCCCTGCAAATCAAGGAAAAGCAAGCACCTCCATGACGTTTTCACAAAAAAGGCTGGCGTTTTGCGCCAGCCTTTTCCCAGTTTTGCAGCAATTAGACGTCAATGTGGCAGATCGCCCTCAGTGAGCGATGGTTGTACCTGTGTCTTCGACGCCGTCGACCGTTGCGATGACCGGCGTTTCAACCGTTCCATCCCATTCGATCGGCTCCGGTCTGCGGACCAATGCATGCTTGATCACCTCACCCATGCGGGATACCGGAATGATCTCCATGTTGTTCTTCACGTTGTCCGGAATCTCGGCCAAATCCTTGGCGTTCTCTTCCGGAATGAGCACCTTCTTGATGCCACCGCGAAGCGCTGCAAGCAGCTTTTCCTTGAGACCACCGATCGGCAGGACGCGCCCGCGAAGGGTGATTTCACCGGTCATGGCCACATCCTTGGAAACCGGGATGCCGGTCATGATCGAGACGATCGCAGTTGCCATCGCGACACCAGCCGACGGACCGTCCTTCGGCGTCGCGCCTTCCGGCAGGTGCACGTGGATGTCGCTCTTGTCGAAGCGCGGAGGCTCGATGCCGAAATCGACGGCACGCGAGCGGACATAGGAGGCCGCCGCCGAGATCGATTCCTTCATGACGTCCTTCAAGTTGCCGGTGACGGTCATGCGACCCTTGCCCGGCATGATCACGCCCTCGATCGTCAACAGTTCGCCGCCGACTTCCGTCCAGGCGAGACCGGTAACGACACCGACCTGATCCTCGCGCTCGGCTTCGCCGTGGCGGAAGCGCGGAACGCCCAGATAGTCGTCGATGTTCTCGGCCGTCACGTGGACAGACTTCGTCTTGCCCTTGATGATCTCGGTGACCGCCTTGCGGGCGAGCTTCATCAATTCGCGTTCGAAGTTGCGAACGCCGGCTTCGCGGGTGTACTGCTGGCTGATCGCCATCAGGGCATCGTCGCTGACCGAGAATTCGCTCGGCTGCAGCGCATGTTCCTTGATGGCCTTCGGCAGCAGGTGCCGCTTGGCGATCTCGCGCTTTTCGTCCTCGGTGTAGCCGGCGATACGGATGACTTCCATGCGGTCCATCAGTGGGGCCGGAATGTTCAGCGTATTCGCCGTCGTGATGAACATCACGTCCGACAGGTCGTATTCGACCTCCAGGTAGTGATCCATGAAGGTCGAGTTCTGAGCCGGATCCAGCACCTCGAGCAGAGCCGAAGACGGGTCGCCACGGAAGTCCTGGCCCATTTTGTCGATCTCGTCGAGCAGGAAGAGCGGATTGGACTTCTTCGCCTTCTTCATCGACTGGATGACCTTGCCGGGCATCGAGCCGATGTAGGTGCGGCGGTGACCGCGGATTTCGGCCTCGTCACGGACGCCACCAAGCGCCATGCGGACATACTCGCGGCCGGTCGCCTTGGCGATCGACTGTGCGAGCGAGGTCTTGCCAACGCCCGGAGGTCCAACGAGGCACAAGATCGGACCCTTGATCTTGGTGGCGCGGGCCTGCACGGCAAGATACTCGACGATGCGTTCCTTGACCTTGTCGAGACCGAAGTGATCCGCTTCAAGGATCTTTTCGGCGTTGTTGAGGTCGGCCTTGATCTTCGACTTCTTGTTCCACGGAATGCCGAGCAGCCAGTCGAGGTAGTTGCGGACGACCGTCGCTTCGGCAGACATCGGGCTCATCTGCCGCAGCTTCTTCAGCTCGGCGTCGGCCTTTTCGCGCGCTTCCTTGGACAGCTTGGTCTTGGAGATGCGCTCCTCCAGTTCGGCCATCTCGTCGCGGCCTTCTTCGCCGTCGCCGAGCTCCTTCTGGATCGCCTTCATCTGCTCATTCAGGTAGTATTCGCGCTGGGTCTTCTCCATCTGGCGCTTGACGCGCGAGCGGATGCGCTTTTCAACCTGCAGAACCGAGATCTCGCCTTCCATGAAGCCGAGCGCCTTTTCGAGGCGGGTCTTGACGCTGGTGGTTTCCAGCATCTCCTGCTTCTCGGTGATCTTGATCGACAGGTGCGAGGCAACCGTATCGGCGAGCTTCGAGTAGTCGTCGATCTGGCTGGCGGCGCCGACCACTTCCGGCGATATCTTCTTGTTGAGCTTCACATAGCTCTCGAACTCGGACACGACGGAGCGGGACAACGCTTCCAGTTCGACCGGATCGTCGTGCGGCTCTTCGAGCACGTGACCGAGGGCTTCGTAAAAATCCTCGCGGCTTGTATAGGTATCAATCTCGGCGCGGGCGCGGCCCTCGACCAGCACCTTCACGGTGCCGTCAGGCAGCTTCAACAGCTGCAGAACGTTTGCAACCGTGCCGACATTATGAATAGCTGAAGGATCCGGATCGTCATCGCTGGCGTTGATCTGGGTGACCAGCATGATCTGCTTGTCGGAGCCCATGACCTCTTCCAGCGCACGGATCGACTTTTCCCGTCCGACGAACAGCGGCACGATCATATGGGGGAAGACCACGATGTCGCGCAGAGGCAAAACTGGATAGGCGGTGCTGCTCGCTACAGACGTTTTCTTCGTCATTCTTATTTCCTTTCCATCGTCCCGTTTCCGGGCTCTCTGGCACGGCCGCATGCGACCGGCCTGTGCTCTCACTTGGGTTACAAGTGGAGGCTCGGACTACGCTTTTCAAGCCACGCTAACGTCTGCATTCCACGGTTGTGATCAGGTCATGGAACGCCACAAGGAAGCGCATAACCGGGCCGGCACCTACTGCTTCCGGACCAGTTCATACAAGGCCGGGAACCGCTGCGGAATCATTCCATCATTGCCAACGACGGCACTTTACGCAACGTCAGCAAGCGCGTTTTTCAACCCTATCAGTAACTATTAACAGGAGCGTCGACCGTTTTTCAAATAGAAAGAGGCCTGCCGACGGCAAGCCCCTAAATCTACCCGAAGGAAACAGCAGTCATCAGGCCGAGGCGTTTGCCTTTTCGTCCTGCCGATCCGCATAGATGTACAGCGGACGGGCGGAGCCGCGGGCGACTTCCTCGGAAATGACGACCTCCCGGACGCCTTCCAGCGCCGGCAGTTCGAACATCGTATCGAGCAGGATCTTCTCCATGATCGAGCGAAGGCCGCGGGCACCCGTCTTGCGGATGATTGCCTTGCGGGCAATCTCGCGCAGAGCGTCCTCGTGGAAGGTCAGTTCCACATCCTCCATCTCGAACAGGCGCTGATACTGCTTGATGAGCGCGTTCTTCGGTTCCGACAGGATCTGGATCAGCGCATCCTCATCGAGGTCTTCGAGCGTTGCCAGAACCGGCAGACGGCCGATGAATTCCGGGATAAGGCCGAACTTCACCAGATCTTCCGGCTCGAGTTCGCGCAGCACTTCACCGACGCGGCGGTCGTCCGGCGCCTTGACGGTCGCGCCGAAACCGATCGAGGTCTTCTCGCCGCGGGCGGAGATGATCTTGTCGAGGCCTGCGAAGGCGCCGCCGCAGATGAACAGGATGTTCGTCGTGTCAACCTGCAGGAACTCCTGCTGCGGATGCTTGCGGCCGCCTTGCGGCGGGACGGAGGCAACCGTGCCTTCCATGATCTTCAGAAGCGCCTGCTGGACGCCCTCGCCCGACACGTCGCGGGTGATCGACGGATTGTCTGACTTGCGGGAAATCTTGTCGACTTCGTCGATGTAGACGATGCCGCGCTGGGCGCGCTCGACGTTGTAATCCGCGGCCTGCAGCAGCTTCAGGATGATGTTTTCGACGTCTTCGCCGACATAGCCGGCTTCGGTCAGCGTCGTGGCATCGGCCATGGTGAACGGAACGTCGATGATGCGGGCGAGCGTCTGGGCAAGATAGGTCTTGCCGCAGCCGGTCGGGCCGACCAGCATGATGTTCGACTTCGCCAGTTCGACTTCGCCGTTCTTGGAGGCGTGTGCGAGGCGCTTGTAGTGGTTGTGGACGGCGACCGACAGGATCTTCTTCGCCTGGCGCTGGCCGATCACGTATTCATCGAGAACCTTGATGATGTCCTGGGGCGTGGGAACGCCATCGCGGGACTTGACCATCGAGGATTTGTTTTCCTCACGGATGATATCCATGCACAGTTCGACGCATTCATCGCAGATGAAGACGGTCGGTCCGGCGATTAGCTTCCGGACTTCGTGCTGGCTCTTTCCGCAGAACGAACAATACAGGGTATTCTTGGAGTCGCCGCCGTTGCTGCCGCTGACCTTGCTCATATCACTTTCCTTCCAGCACGCCGCATTTCAAGGTGAAATCGCGGTCCACTCAATGGCCCGCCGGCCTGCTCCCACCGGAGCATCAGCCGGCCAAGGCTTAAGGGGGTAAGAACCGGTACCAAACCAAGCCGGTTCCGGCGGCAACGAACTCCCCTTCGAATGCCGAATGCTATGTCATGAAACTTCAACATAGCATTAATCGCCACTATTAGCGTCTTCGCTACCAGATGAAACCCTTAGTTCGATCACAATTGGGATAGAACTGTGGCAGCAAAAACACCATCCCTATTAATTACTATCCGTCTCACCTTCAATTTCGATGCGCGACGTCAAGACCTTGTCGATCACGCCCCAGCTTTGAGCTTCGTCGGCATCCATGAAGTGGTCGCGGTCGAGGGTCTTTTCAACTTCCTCGTAGGTGCGGCCCGTGTGCTTCACGTAAACCTCGTTCAGGCGACGCTTCATCTTCAGGATGTCGCGCGCATGGCGTTCGATATCGGACGCCTGGCCCTGGAAGCCGCCGGACGGCTGGTGAACCATGATGCGGGAATTCGGGGTCGCAAAGCGCATGTCCTTGTGGCCTGCGGCAAGAAGCAGGGAGCCCATCGAAGCCGCCTGACCGATGCAGAGCGTCGAAACGGCAGGCTTGATGAACTGCATCGTATCGTAGATCGCCATGCCGGCAGTGACGACGCCACCCGGCGAATTGATGTAAAGCGCGATTTCCTTCTTGGGGTTTTCTGCCTCGAGAAAGAGCAGCTGGGCGCAAACGAGCGTCGCCATATGGTCCTCGACCGCGCCCGTCAGGAAGATGATGCGTTCCTTCAGCAAGCGGGAATAGATGTCGTAGGAGCGTTCACCGCGATTGGTCTGTTCCACGACCATCGGCACGAGGGCCATAGCGGTATCGACTGGGTTTCTCATGTGCGTCCTTTGTCAACGTCTTGCCGGCAGGCGCCGGGAATCAAAGAAAATTGCCTCATCCCTACATAGAGTGTCCCTGCCCTCTTCTTCAAGACGCGCATAAGGATAACGTTAAAAAGCGGACCGGAGACAGGAAGAACGTATAGGGGGCTATCTCCTAACCGCCGCTTCACCGCGAGAGCCCCGCAAGAGCCAACACAGTTTTTGTCCGCGAGATGATTAACGAACCCCCAACGCGCTTCGGGCGCTTACCTTTTGGAAAGCCTAATGGCGAATATAGGGCAAACGATGCCCGCAATTAATCAACTGGCGACCTCCGGATGCGACAATGCCCCGCATTTAAGAGGTTTGCCGTGTTTAATGTCGCTACAGGATTATCGATCTGGTGTTCGGAAGCCATGACGCTGGCTTTGCTGCTGTTCATGGCATGGCGTCAAAACACCAGTAACAAAGCCTATCTTTATTGGGGCCTCGGCTTTCTGCTGAGCGGCAGCGGTTTTGCCTTGGTTGCGCTGCGCGGCGAAATTCCCGATATCCTATCGATCGACGCGGGCAATGCGATCGCACTACTTGGCCAGAGCGCCTGGATTGCGGGCTTCATGGCGCTCGACCGCAGGAAGATCGAATGGTGGGCGCTGCTGCCGCCCGCAATCTGGCTTGCCGGCGTGTATCTGCCATGGGTCTACGATGACTACGGCAATCGCGTCATTCTCTACAATCTTGCGTCGGCAACCGGCGCCACCGGCCTTGCCTTGGCCGTCTGCTTTCCCGGCGCGCGCGTCGAACGCACGCGTCACAAACTTGCGGCTGTTTTCATCATCCAGGCATGCCTCTGCTTCGCCGGGGCTGTGACGATCGCGGTGAGCGGAGCAAGCGACATGCAGGCGATCAACTATGGCGGCGCGGTTGCCATGGCGAGCGCCTTCCTGCTGACCATGGCCTTTGCCTTGACCTGCCGCCTGATCATGGACCGTTCAGAAAGGCATTTGCGCACTTTGAGCCTCACCGATTCACTGACCGGCGTCTGGAACCGCCGCGGGCTCTTCGCTCACTTCGACGCACTGCAGCAGAGGGCCCTTGCCGCGGAGCGCCAGATTGCCGTGCTGCTCTTCGACCTCGATCACTTCAAACGCATCAACGACCGCTTCGGTCATCAGGCAGGCGATGCCGTCCTTTCCGCTTTCGCCAGAACAGCGCGCCAGTTCGTGCCGAACAAGGTCTTCGGCCGCATGGGCGGCGAAGAATTCGCGGCCTTCGCAATGGTTTCGGACCAAACGGAAGCCGAGGCGCTTGCCGAGTCCATCCGTGCCGAATTCTGCCGTTTGCCGATTACGACCCCCGAGGCGATCGTGCCAGCCACCGTCAGCATCGGCATTGCCATCAGTTCCGCCGCCGACGCCAACATGGACAGGCTGATCTCCGCCGCCGATCGCGCGCTTTATGCGGCGAAGGCTGCCGGCCGCAATTGCAGCGTCGTTTTCGGCGCCGAGGAAGCTGCCGCCCCTCCTTCGGCTGAAACGGACAAGAATGCCGGCGAATTGGTGCCGACGGTGGATGACCAGGTAGACGCGCTTCGGCGGATAGGTGCGTTCGCCCGGGCCAGCTGATTTCTGGTTTTCTGATCCATCTTTCCGGGGCCAGGCAAATCCGCTAAGCCTCGCAGGATGATGATAGCGCCGTTCCTCTCGATCGATCCCGTCACGCGCCGCGTCTCGCTCGACAGCAGCGATCCGGCTTTCTATGGCAATCCGAACGCGGTCTATGCGGCACTTCACAGCCATTGCCCGACCTTCTACTGGGAACAGCAAAAGCAGTGGTTCTTCACCGGCTACGACCATGTGAACGGATTGCTGCGCGACCGCCGCTTCGGTCGCCAGATCCTGCATATTGCGACACGCGACGAACTCGGCCTTCCCGAGTCTGAGCAGCATCTCTCCAACTTCGATCTCGCGGAGCGCTACTCGCTGCTCGAACTTGAGCCGCCGGAGCACACGCGGCTTCGCACACTCGTGAACCGCGCCTTCGTCTCGCGCCATGTCGAGAAAATGAAGCCGGAGCTTGCGGAGCTCGCAAACAAGCTCATCGACGGCTTCAAGGACAAGGGCGAGGTCGAGCTGCTTTCCGCCTTCGCCGACATCATCCCGGTTACGATGATCGCCCGCATGATCGGCATCCCGGAAGAGACGGGGCCGCAGCTTCTCGCCTGGTCACACGCCTATATCCGCATGTACCTGTTCGGCCGCACGCGCGAGGATGAGGATGGCGCCGAGCGGGCGGCCAAGGAATTTTCCGATTATGTGAAAACGGTGATCGCCGAACGCCGTGCCGAACCGCGCGATGATCTGCTGACGCACATGATCCACACGGAGCACAAGGGCCAGTACCTGACAGAGGACGAGCTCGTCTCGACCACGATCGTGCTGCTCAATGCCGGGCATGAGGCGACCGTTCACCAAATCGGCAACTCGGTCCGCGTCATCCTGGACAGCGGCTATGATCCTGCCGAACTGTTCAAGGATGAAGCGACGACGGAGCGTACCGTCGAGGAAACACTTCGCATCTGCGCGCCGGTTCATATCTTTCAGCGCTGGGCTTTGGAGCCAGCCGAAATCGACGGCATTTCATTCAAGCGCGGCGACAAGGTGAGCATGATCCTCGCTGCCGCCAATCTTGACCCGTCGAAATTCAGTGATCCGCTGGCCTTCAAGCCGGATCGGAACGAGGCAGCGAACCTTTCATTCGGCGCCGGCATCCATTTCTGTATCGGCGCACCGCTGGCAAGGCTCGAACTCAATGTCGTGCTGCCGATCCTTTTCGAGCGGCTGCCGGGCCTCAGGATGGCTAAGCCACCGACGGTGAAGGACGTCTACCACTTCCATGGACTCGACCGGCTTGACCTTGCCTGGTGACGTCTATCGCGGGCTAGTCCGCGACCGCTGCGATTTCACTGGAGTTGGAGATTTCGCGCAAAAGCTTGCGGTAGATCGCCGCCGAATATTGCTCCGGCGCCGCGACCGCCTCTGCAAAAGCGCCCGGCCCACCGATCACCTCACGCCTGAAATAGGCAATCAGGTCCTCCGGTGCGATGGCCTCCTCCTCTCCGCCCTGCATTGCGTCATACACAATGGGCAACGCATTTATGGTGATGCCGTTCGCGAGCACGCCGGCGCGCACGGGTTCGACTTCGAGTCCCTTGTTATTCACCCCATCGCCGGAGATGTTGATGAGCGAGCGTGTCGCGTCGTAACCGCTGAAGCGGATCAGATAATCGGCGTAGGAGAGTATGCCGCTGATGGAGGTGCCCTGGCGTATCTTCGCCGGCGAGTTCGCTTCAAGCTTCAGCGAGAATAGCCAGGCGTCCGCCTCATTGGCGATGATCGTCCAAGGCACGACGACCCTCCTTTGCCCGTCTCCGCCCCACTCGACATAGGTGACCGCGATCCGGCCATTCCTGCCTCCTGTGATCGCCTCGATGATTTCCGGGCGGCGGAAGGCATTGGCGAAGCCCTGCTGCTGCAGCGCTTTTTCCTGCGCATCCATCGATGTCGATACGTCGGCAGCGATCACCAATTGCAGATCCACGAGGTCGCCTGCCCGGGCGGGAAAACAACTCGCATTGGCAATCAGAAGACCGGCAAGCCACTTCGTAGCTATCCGGCGGCGTCCCCTGCATGCTCGCTTTCGAACCGGCATGTGCCCCTCCCGAAATGCGTTTGTGAAATGCATGAAAAACGCGCACGAAAGACGTCCGGCGCGACGATCGCGCCGGCGACGGCTGTCTAAATGTTAGAAAAGCGACCCACCTTAAATTAGCTAAATATAATATAATCGGCAAGAACCATTTTCCTGCCCTCAACGCCGTACTACTCCAGAATTAGCTCGCCTGGATGGTAGAGACGCAAGAATCCTCCAGAGAAATCTTGCGTTAACTACCCTTCGACAGCCTTTCCTCAACCGTAGCGGCCGGTGATGTAGTCTTCGGTGCGCTTGTTCTTTGGGGCCTGGAATATCTGCGACGTAGGACCGTACTCCACGAGCTCACCGAGATACATGAAGGCAGTGTTATCGGAGATGCGGCTCGCCTGTTGCATGTTGTGGGTGACGATGACGATGGTGAAATCGGTCTTCAGCTGCGCAACCAGTTCCTCGACCTTCGCCGTCGAGATCGGGTCGAGTGCCGAGGTGGGTTCGTCGAGGAGCAGGACTTCCGGCCGAAGGGCAACGGCACGGGCGATGCAGAGACGCTGCTGCTGGCCCCCGGAAAGGCCAAGGCCGCTTCCCTTCAGCTTGTCCTTCACTTCTTCCCACAGGGCAGCCTGCCGCAGCGCCTGTTCGACGCGCACGTCCATCTCCGCCTTGGAGATGCGCTCGTGGTGACGGATGCCGTAGGCGATGTTGTCATAGATCGACATCGGGAACGGCACGGGCTTCTGGAACACCATGCCGACGCGGGCGCGCAGCTCATTCATCGAGAAGCCCGGTTCGAGGATGTTGTGTCCGTCGAGCTTGACCGAACCGGTGGCGCGCATCTTCGGATAGAGCATGTAGATGCGGTTCAGGATACGCAGCAGCGTGGACTTGCCGCAGCCGGACGGACCGATCAGAGCCGAGACCTGCCGCTCCGGAAAGTTGAGGCTCACATCGCGGATCGCATGCGTATCGCCGTAGAAGAAGTTGACGCTTTCCAGCGCGAGCTTGTCGGTTGCCAGCGGATTTGTTGCCCGGCGGGCGTCGAAGGATTGGGATGACTGCATCTTCATTTGCCACCTTTGCGATTCAGAACGGTGCGTGAGACCACGCTCAGAACAAGGACGACCGCCGTCATGACAAAGGCACCGGCCCAGGCGAGCGCATGCCATTCGTCATAAGGGCTCATGGCGTATTGGAAGATGACGACAGGAATGTTCGCCATCGGCTCGGACATGTCCGTGCTCCAGTACTGATTGTTCAGCGCGGTGAAAAGGAGCGGCGCCGTTTCGCCGGAAATGCGAGCAACGGCGAGCAGCACACCGGTCAGGATGCCTGCGGCGGCAGCGCGATAGAGCACGTTGACCGTCACCTTCCAGCGCGGGATGCCGAGCGAAAGCGCTGCCTCGCGCATGACGTCCGGCACCAGCCGCAGCATCTCGTCCGTGGTGCGGACGACGACGGGCAGGAAGATGAAAGCGAGCGCGATGCCGCCGGCATAGCCCGAAAAATGCCCCGTCTGACGCACGACGACCTCATAAACGAAGAGACCGATGATGATCGACGGTGCGGAAAGCAGGATATCGTTCACGAAGCGGATGAGGTCGCCGATCTTCTTGCCGCGGCTGTATTCCGCGAGATAGGTGCCGGCCAGAATACCGATCGGCGTGCCAATGACGACAGCGAGCAGGACGATCATCAAGCTGCCCATGAAGGCATTGGCGAGGCCGCCGTCTTCGCCCGGCGGCGGCGTCATTTCAGTGATGAGCTTCGGGCTCAGCGCCTCCAAGCCATTGAGGAGCGTCGTCCACAAGATCCAGACGAGAAATACGAGGCCGATGAGCGTCGCAAGTGTCGCAAGCGTCAACGCGATTGCGCTCTTTGCTTGCCGGTAGCGATAAAGCGAGCTGGAAACGGCCATGCTCATTCCCCCTTCTGTTTCGCAATGCGCAGCAGCATCAGCTTTGCCATGGCAAGGACAATGAAGGTGACGACGAAAAGGATGAAACCGAGCGCGATCAGCGACGACAGGTAGATGTCGGTATCGGCTTCCGTGAATTCGTTGGCGATCGCGGCGGCGATCGAGTTGCCGGGCTCCATCAGCGAGATAGCGATATTGTGCGTGTTGCCGAGCACGAAGGTGACGGCCATGGTCTCGCCGAGTGCCCGGCCGAGGCCGAGAAAAATACCGCCAACGACGGCTGTGCGCGTATGCGGAATGACGATATCGCGCACGACCTCCCACCGGGTCGAGCCCAGGGCATAAGCCGATTCCTTGAGTTGCGCCGGGACGACGAGGAAGACGTCGCGCATGACCGAAGAAATGTAGGGGATGATCATGATCGCCAGCACAATGCCGGAGGTCAGCATGCCGATGCCCATCGGCGCTCCGGAAAAGAGCAGGCCAATGACCGGCAACGGGCCGAGCCAGTCGATCAATGCCGGCTGGATGTAATCCGACATGAAAGGCGCGAAGGTGAAGAGCCCCCACATGCCGTAGATGATGCTGGGGATGCCGGCCAGCAGCTCGATTGCGCCGCCGATCGGGCCTCGCAACCAGCGCGGTGCGACTTCCGTGACGAAGACGGCAATGCCGAGACTGATCGGAACGCCGATGATCATCGCGAGCGCCGAAGTGACCAGGGTGCCGTAAATCGGCACGAGACCGGCGAAGTGCTGCGCGACAGGATCCCATTCCGTGCCGGTGATGAAACCGAAACCGAAGGTGCGGAAGGCAGGAAGCCCGCCCCATGCCATGGAGATCGCGGCTGCCAGCAGGGCCGCGAGAACGAACAGGCCGCAGCCCATCACGATCCATGAGAAAATGCGGTCGCCGGTCCGGCCGTCACGCCGCTTCGCGCCCACGTTTGCCGCGGGCAGCGATGCCAATGCTTCGCTCATATTAACACTCGACTTGCTTTTGAGGGGGCTTCAAAGGCAATGGGGCGAGAGCCACGCTCCCGCCCCGATAATGGTCGGCTCAGCCCTTGAAGGAGGCAGTCCAGTAGTCTTCGATTTGCTTGACCAGGGTCGCCGGCAGCGGCACGTAGTCGAGCGAAGAAGCTTCCTTCTGGCCGTTTTCAAGCGCCCACTTGAAGAAGGCGAAGGCAGCCTTGGAGCGAGCGGCGTCCTTCGGCTCCTTGTACATGATCGCCCAGGTGGTTGCCGTTACCGGCCAGGCCTTTTCGCCTGGAGCGTTGGTCATGATCAGGTAGAAGTCCTGAGCCTTGGCCCATTCGGCGCTGGCAGCAGCAGCCGAGAAGCTTTCAGCATTCGGCTTCGGGTACTGGCCGGCGGCGTTCTGAAGCAGAGCGTAGGGCAGCTTGTTCTGCAGGGCGTAGGCGTATTCGACGTAGCCGATCGAGTCCTTGACGCGGGTCACGTAAGCAGCGACGCCTTCGTTGCCCTTGCCGCCGATGCCGACCGGCCAGTTGACGGCGGTGCCTTCACCGACCTTGGACTTCCAATCCGGGTTGACCTTGGAGAGGAAGTTCGTCCAGTTGAACGAGGTGCCCGAGCCGTCCGAACGGTGGACGACGGCGATCTGCGAATCGGGCAGCTTCAGGCCGGGGTTGAGGTCGGCGATGGCCTTGTCGTTCCACTTGGTGACGTTGCCGAGATAGATGTCGGCGAGAACCTTGCCCGTCAGCTTCAGCTGGCCGGTCTTGATGCCCTTGACGTTGATGACCGGAACGATGCCGCCAACGACGAGCGGGAACTGGCCGAAGCCACCGGCCGTCAGGTCTTCAGGCTTCAGCGGCGCGTCGGAGGCGCCGAAATCGACGGTCGCAGCCTTGATCTGGGCGATACCGCCACCCGAACCGATCGACTGATAGTTCAGCTTGTCGCCGGTCTGCTTGTTGTAGTCAGCCGACCACTTGGACAGGACCGGATAAACGAAAGTAGAGCCGGCGCCGGTGATGTCGGCGGCGGAAGCGGAGACTGCGAAAACGGCAGCCAGGCCCGCACCGAGGCAGGCAGAAAGAAGTTTCTTGGTGAGCATTTAATCTCTTCCTGAATAGCACAAAACAACGGCGAGAGCGCTCCATGGAGGGGCTATCCACTTGTCTGGAGCGCCGAAATTCCCGCCATAATAGGCGGGCTAGGCGCTCTACATTACAGTTTGATGACGGTTCGATGACAGCGGCACGACGGTTCGGCGAGCCGACCTACCCTTAGGTCGAGAAATCAAAGGCTTAGCGACAAACGATTGGAAACATTACAAAACTTTAATGTGGGACTGCCTTGGTTTTGCCATACCGAAAGGGGGCGAAGGTGCCGGGAAGAGACCGCGGCGCTCAGGCGTCAGGACCGCTCCGCGCGGCAGCCAGCTCCAGCCAGGTGCGCGCAGCGTCGGACATGTAGGAGCCGCGCCGCCATATCCAGGCCATGTGCCAGGCCATCGCCGGCGCGGTGACGGCGACGTGGCGCACGCGGCCGTGCACCCGCTTCTCGGCGATGAAGCGCGGCAGGAAACCAATACCGAGGCCGGAGGCCACCAGCTCGACGATGAAGGTAATCTGGCTGGAGCGGGCAGCGATCGCCGGCGGGGAGCCCGCCATGCGGCAGGCATCCAGAATCATCGGGTTCAGCGCAAAGCCAGTGTCGAACAGGATGAAGGGCATGTCCTTCAGCGCCGCCAGTTCGATTTCGCCGGCGTCAGCCAGCGGGTGGTCGACGGGAAGGAGCACGTCCATCGGATCGTTGCGGACATCCTGCCATTCGAACTCGTCGGGCACCGGGAGAAGCGATACTCCGAGATCGACCTCGCCGCTGCGCACGAGTTCCTCCAGCCGCTTGCTTCCGTGCTCGGCGAGCTGGATCTCGATGCCCGGATAGCGTTTCCTGTAGACCGCAAAGAGAGGCGCGAACAGCGCGTCGCTGCCAATCGGCGGAAGTCCGAGCCGCAGCCTCCCCCGTCTCAGGCCACGCAGCTCCGCCAATTCGGAAACCAGGTCGCTCTGCTCCGCAAGCATTTGGAGTGCGCGCCGGTAGACGATGTCGCCTGCCGCCGTCAGGCTGGAGCGATGGCCGATCCTGTCGAGCAGAAGAACGCCGAGCTCGTCCTCCAGCTGCTTCACCGCCTTGCTGACGGCCGATTGAGTCAGGAAGACCGTCCTTGCCGCCTGGGAGAAGCCTCCCTGGCGCACCACCTCGACAAATATCCTCAGCGTCCGCAATTCCACGTCCATTCCAATATGGACTTATTTGTATTCAATCAATTCATTTTTCTCATGGATCGGCCGGCTTTATATGCATGGTGCAGTTTTTAGAGAACGCAGCCATGTCCCTTGTTCGAACCGCCTCCATTACCCGTCTACGGGAGGGCCGCCTCCTCCAGATCGGCCTGATCATGACCTTCTGGTTAACCGGGGAAGCATTCGCCCACATCTCGGGCATACCGGTTCCCGGCAGCGTCATCGGACTGTTTCTTGTGCTTGCGCTGCTTGCCGCCGGATGGATCAAACCCGCCGCCATGCGCCGGGGCGCGCAGTGGTTCATGGCGGAAATGCTGCTGTTCTTCATTCCGGCCGTGCTTGCCGTGCTCGACCATCGCGAGTTCCTCGGACTCCTCGGCCTGAAGGTCCTTGCCGTCATCGTAACGGGAACGCTCGTCGTCATGGGTACGACGGCGCTTGCCGTGGAGCTTGTCCTGCAGCTGACGGCGGCCCGCGGAGGCCCCGATGATCTCTGAGGCCGCCCCTTCGCTGCTGCTCGCCGCCTTCTGGTCCGCGATCACCATTGCGCTCTACTTTTTCGCCAAGGCGGCTTATCGGCGCTGGCCGCGTCTGTGGCTGTCGCCACTTGTCTTCGCACCCGCCCTCCTCATCATCCTTGCCGTCGTGATGCGCGAAACCTATGCCGACTACATCCGCTCCACCCACTGGCTGGTGATGCTGCTCGGCCCTGCGACCGTTGCCTTCGCCGTCCCGATCTACGAACAGCGGGCGACGATCCGGCGTTACTGGCCGGCGCTCGCGCTCGGTGTCACCGTCGGCAGCGGCGTCGCGGTGGGCTCCGCCTGGGCGCTTGCGAGCCTCCTCAGCCTCGAGGGCAACCTGCGGCTCAGCCTACTGGCGCGCTCGGTCAGCACGCCCTTCGCCATGACGGTTTCGGCCGACATCGGCGGTGTGCCGGACCTGACCGCCGTCTTCGTCATCATCACCGGCGTCCTCGGCGCAGCCCTCGGCGAGACCCTGCTGCGTGTCCTGCCGCTGAGATCGGCGCTCTCGCGCGGCGCACTGCTCGGCATGGGAGCGCACGGCGCAGGCGTTGCCAAGGCGCAGCAGATCGGCGCCGAGGAAGGCACGATCGCCGGTCTCGTCATGGTGCTGGTCGGACTGGTGAACGTTCTCGCGGCACCGCTGCTCAGCTTGCTGCTTCGTTAGTCAGATGCGGATCACATAATCCTTGCGAGTCGTTTCAACGACTTCCCAGGTTCCCTTGAAGCCCGGTCTCAGGATCATCCGGTCGCCCGCCTTGAGATGGACGGGCTCGCCGCCATCCTCGGTAACGATGGAGTGGCCGGAGAGAATGCAGAAATATTCCCACTCGTCGTAGGCGATGCGCCATTTGCCGGGCGTCGCTTCCCAGATGCCGGCATAGAGGCCGCCTTCGGCCTCCTCCAGGTTCCAGGTGCGGAATTGCGGATCGCCGGCAATGATGCGGTCGGCAGCGGGCGCTCCCACTTCGGGTTCGACAGCCTCGATATCAAAGACAATCTTGTGCGGCATGAGTTCTCCTACCGGGCGGACGTCAGAAGCTTCATGCCGAAGCCCATGAAGATGACACCGGCCATGGCATCGATACCGCGGCGGCCCCGCGCATAGGCTCCGGCGACCGCGGGGTTGCGCAGGATCGTGAACACGAAGGCGTACCACAGCGAGGAGACGACAACCATGGTCGCGACCGACAGGGCACCGTGCAGCCAGGAGTGCTCGGCAGGCAGCGTTGCCGCAAAGAGACTGGCGACGAAGAAGGCCGATTTCGGGTTCGCAAGATTGGTGACGAAGCCGGAATAGAAGGCCTGCTTCGTGCCGATTGCCGGACGCGTGGCTGGCTCACCGGAGGAACCTGCATTCGTATACGTCTTCCAGAGGAGCTTTGCGCCGAGCCAAAGCAGATAGGCGCCACCGGCAATCTTCAGGAAGAGATAGGCAAAGGGCGCGGCCGCGAACAATGCGCTGATGCCGAGCCAGCCGGCCAGTCCCCAGCAGAAGGTGCCGAGGATGACGCCCGCAATAACGGCTACCGCCGCACTCCGAGACCCCTCCAGCGCCGTTCTGACGACGATGAAGAAATTCGGACCCGGCGTCATGGCGGCAACGGCCCAGATGGCTGCAACGGAAAACAGGAACATAAGAAAGGCGGCCTTTCCAGGAAATCGACTACGGCTCGGAGCTTAGAGGCTTCCGACGCCCCGGCCAAGAGCGACTACTCGAGGTCGGCAATGATACCCCGCACGTTCCTCCATGCCGATCGGTTGAGGACGACCTGCCCCAACAACCTACGGAAATTCTCGCTCCTCCAGTCTTCGTAACAGTACCGACGCCATCGAGAGATGATCTAAGCATCGGTCGATGGGGTCTACGTTGATGTCATGGCCACGTGGGTTCCTGATCGCTGACATCGATCCCGCGAAAATGAAACGGTAGCCATTTTGCTCGTCTACTTCGCTTTGGTTTACCATATCCGTGAGCCTAATCTTGGCTTTCTTTTCCGAGAAAGCATTCATCATGAGGCTGTGGCCGCTGTCTTCGATTTTAGACAACGATTTGACCGTTAGGTCGAGATATTTGAAGGCTTCAAATGTGGCTTGAGAGTAATGACCATCATCGAAAAGCTTCAATGCGACCCGGCCGATGTCAGGGTGTATGTTTCTTTCGTCGAAGGGATGGATCGACCGTATTTCGATCGCTGACCGTTTGCCGACATGTCTCGAACTTCTGGCAATCTTTTCGAAGTTCGCAAATGCGTTAATCATTGATAAGGTTAGCCTTTATACTCCGAAAAATATTGTCGTAGGTTTCCTGAGACCCCTCTGCGGGTAGATTTATTTCAGTTCGCACGGTAAGGGCCATGTCACGCTTATGACTGCTCTTTGTCGCAGGAAGCTCGATCGGTTGAGAAACGGCGTCTTCCTTTTTCACCTTCGTGGGCTTGGTGGTTTTGGCTTTGGTCCCGTTTGTTGCTGCCGAGCGGGGCTTCGCCTCAGCAGCTTGTTCCATACCGGCAAGTGTTTTGAAGACTTGAAAAACACCGGCTTGCCGCCCACCGATGACATCACTCGTTTTGTCAGCGGTTTTGAAGTAGCCTGTCAGTTCCCCCTTGGACATCGTCCACGCGTCTTCGCCACGCAGGTCGAACAAGTCTGAATATGCGGATCGTACGAGTTCTTGAAATTCCCTCTCGAACTCACCGTCAGGTAAAACCATTACCTTATGACCACGCTCGGTGCGCTTTCCTTCTTCGTCAATCACTCCAATGAATTGGAGTGCGTTTATGACGTAGCTTTCGTTGTTGGACGCAAGCTGAAACTTCTTCACTGTGTCTGAGGATACGGTTGCCGGAAAATTCTTGCGCAGGAAACTGATCATCTGCGCGATATTACCCGGACCAGAAATGTAGGGATGCGAAGCCATGGCACACTCCAAGAATCATTGAAGCTTCAGTCAGGCCCCTAGACTGTAGATCGTCAATCGATCTAAACCGCCTTATTGGGTTGTCCTCTAGTTATGCGAGCATGAATACGCAATGGCAGGCTCGAGTTCGTTCCTGCCATTGCTGCGTCGTTACGACAGCTCATCTTATTGAGCGTCTCTCACGAAGGTGTTTGGCGACGATCCAGGTCGTGGCTTAAACAAGAGCCCGCTGATCGTGAAGGCCTTTCCTCAGATCCTCGAGAGCGACTGTTCGAGATCGGCGATGATATCCTGCACGTCTTCTATGCCGATCGAGAGGCGGACGACATCCGGGCCGGCGCCGGCGGCTGTCTTCTGCTCGTCCGTCAGCTGACGGTGCGTGGTGGAAGCCGGGTGGATGACCAGCGAGCGCGTGTCGCCGATATTGGCGAGATGGGAGAAGAGTTCCAGCCCCTCCACCAACGCCTTGCCAGCCTCGTAGCCGCCCTTGACGCCGAAGGTGAAGACGGAACCGGCGCCCTTGGGGGAATAACGCTGCTGCAGGCTACGGTTCGGGTCGTCGTCAAGACCGGCGTAGTTGACCCAGGCGACCTTGCTGTGCGCCTTCAGCCATTTGGCGACCGCCAGCGCATTGTCGCAGTGGCGCTGCATCCTGAGCGGCAGCGTCTCGATGCCGGTGAGGATCAGGAAGGCATTGAAGGGCGAGATTGCCGGGCCGAGATCTCGCAAGCCAAGGACACGGGCTGCAATTGCGAAGGCGAAATTGCCGAAGGTCGCATGCAGCACCATGCCGTTATATTCCGGGCGCGGGCTTGAGAGCATCGGATAGTTGCCGGATTTCGACCAATCGAAGGTGCCACCGTCGATGATGATGCCGCCCATGGAATTGCCGTGGCCGCCGAGGAATTTCGTCAGTGAATGCACGACGATATCGGCCCCATGTTCGATCGGACGGATGAGATAAGGCGTCGCCATGGTATTGTCGACGATCAGCGGCAGGCCGTGCCTGTGCGCCACCTCGGCGATGGCTGCAATATCGACGAAGGTGCCGCCGGGATTTGCAAGGCTCTCGACGAAGATTGCCCGCGTCTTTTCATCGATCTGGTTTTCGAAGCTTGACGGGTCAGCCGCGTCTGCCCAACGCACCTGCCAGCCGAAATTCTCGAAGGCATTGCCGAACTGATTGATCGAGCCGCCGTAAAGCCGCGTCGCCGCGACGAAATTTTCCCCTGGGCGCATGATCGTGTGAAAAACGATGACCTGTGCTGCATGGCCCGAGGCCACTGCCAGTGCCGCCGTGCCGCCCTCAAGTGCCGCCACACGCTCCTCGAGCACGGCCTGCGTCGGGTTCATGATGCGCGTATAGATGTTGCCGAAGGCCTGCAGCCCGAAGAGCGAGGCCGCGTGATCGGAATCATCGAAGACAAAAGCCGTCGTCTGGTAGATCGGCGTCGCCCGCGAGCGTGTTGCCGGGTCCGGCTGCGCGCCTGCGTGAATTGCCAGCGTGTTGAACCCCGGACCGTTCTTCGCCATCTCGTTCTCCCTCTGCTATCGATGGCGGGAGCATAGCCTAGGAACCGCAAATGTTAACCGCTTTGCGTTTCAACCATCGGACATCAAGAGAAAAATCCGTGCACTCACGCCGCCAGGCGGGGTATTTCGATTGCGGGACAACGGTCCATCACAACTTTGATGCCGGCTGCTTCCGCCTTCGCCGCGGCTACGTCGTCGCGCACGCCAAGCTGCGACCAGATCACCTTCGGCAGCGTGCGCAGAGCCAGCGACTCATCCACCACGCCCTGGAGATGTTCCGAGGCGCGAAACACATCGACCATATCGACCGGGACCAGAATATCGGCGAGCCGGGCATAGACGAGCTGGCCGTGTATCAGCTTGCCGGCCTGCCCGGGATTGACGGGGATGACGTTGTAGCCACGCGAGAGAAGATAGCCCATCACGCCGTTGCTCGGCCGCGCCGGATTGGGGGATGCCCCGGTGAGTGCAATCGTCTTTACCGATTTCAGGATTCCGGCGATGTAGTCGTCTGGATAACGGTCATGATTCATCGGCTTTTTCTTCCATCCATTCTTCGCGGTAAATTGAAACCGGCAGTTCTTTTTAGGCGTATATATAATATCCGGCTTTCCAAGGAGGAATATCCCATGAAAAAACTCGCTCTCGCTATGGCGCTGGTCCTTGTCGCCTCGCCCGCGCTGGCGATTTCCCGCTACAATCCTTTGTCGATGAGTTGCCAGAGCGCGCGGGCCGCCATTCACAACGAGGGCGCTGTTATCTTCCGCTGGACCTCGCCAAGGGGTTTGCCGATCTATGATCGCTATATCCGCAACAGCCGCTACTGCGACGCTCACGAATATGCTGAGTGGAGGAACATCCCAACGGGAAACGACCCCACGTGCCCGGTCCTCTACTGCGAGGATATAGACAACCGAAAAGGGCTGTTCTTTATCCCTGACAACTATTTGTAGTGGCGAATACGGATTGCGAAACCGGTTTCTCAAGGGCTGCAGCCTGTGGCTTGCGGCCCTCACCGGGCCTTGAATGCCTGAATTACTACTTGAATTTGCGCAAACGTAACTACTGCAAAACTATAGAATATACTCTACTTTTCAGTGGTATAGCCGAGGTCATTAGTCATACTTTTTTCACAAAACCTCTTTCGTCCTCCTTTTGTTCATCTTTTGTTCTAGCGTCCATTAGTAACATCTCATAGTTGAAAGAAGAAATTCGAAATGAACGTATGTCGAGCGCCCTCTGAAAGCCAATTTTACAGCCAGGACACTGCGCGAACTGAGTGTCTGATCTGCCATTTTGGCCTCAAGGCCAGCCTACGGTTGTAAATACTTCTTGCAAGATTGATTTTCCGGCCGACACGGTTCATACCCGCTCACTGCCTGCCACCCATCTCGGTCTCCATCGTGCCCCTCGACGTCATCCTGCTTGTCCTCTTCGGCGCGTTTCTTCACGCGACATGGAACGCAATCATCAAGGCGGGGACGAACAAATCACTCGATGCGGCGCTCGTTTCGGCCGGCGGTGCCGTGGCGGCGCTGCCGTTCCTGCCCTTCCTGCCTTTGCCGCAGCCTTCAGCCTGGCCCTTCATAGGGCCGTCGGCTGTCCTGCAATTTGCCTATTTTCAGCTGGTCGCGGCAGCCTATCGGGCGGGAGATATCGGCCTGGTCTATCCGCTGATGCGCGGCTGCGCGCCGCTTCTCATCGTCGCGACCAGCGGCTTTGTGCTGGATGAGAAGCTTTCGGGCGGCGCGCTCATCGGCACCATGACGATCTGCGCCGGCATTCTGACACTTGCTTTTGAGGCGCGGCGCGGCAGCAGACACGCCATCATGCTCGCACTCGTCAACGCCTGCGTCATCGCGACTTATACCTATGTGGACGGCATCGGCGCGCGCCTGTCCGGCAATGCGATTTCCTATACGCTCTGGATGTCGCTGCCGCCGCCGGTGCTACTCTTCGCATGGGCAATCTCGCGCCGCGGCATCATCGCCGTCGCAACCCATGTCCGCTTCAACTGGTGGCGCGGCCTCATCGGCGGCTCCGGCTCGATCGCCTCGTATGGCCTGGCGCTCTGGGCCATGACGAAAGCCCCGGTCGCGACGGTTGCGGCCCTGCGCGAGACCTCGATCCTCTTTGCCCTCGTCATTTCCGTGCTGGTGCTGAAGGAAAAGGCAAGCCCCTGGCGCTACGTCGCTGGCTTGGTCATCGCGCTCGGCGGACTGGCCCTGAAGCTGGCGTAACTACTCACCCTTCCATTCCGGTAAGCGCTTGCCGAGAAAAGCACCGATGCCTTCGATCGCATCGGCGTTGAGCATATTCTCCACCATGACCTCAGCCGCATAGCCATAGGCTTCGTCGACCGGCATTTCGAGCTGGCGGTAGAAAGCCTCCTTGCCGATCCTCAGCGCCGCCGGGGATTTCGAGGCAATCACCGAGGCATATTTCGTCACGACCTGCGTCAGATACTGCTTGGGCACGATTCGGTTGACGAGGCCGAAATCCTTGGCCGTCGAAGCGTCGATCGTCTCGGCGGTCAGCAGCATTTCCATGGCCTGCTTGCGGTGCGCGGCGCGCGAGACGGCCACGGCCGGCGTCGAGCAGAAAAGCCCGATATTGGCGCCCGGCGTGCAGAAGGTCGAGGTGTCGGTGCAGATCGCCAGATCGCAGGACGCGACCAGCTGGCAGCCGGCCGCCGTCGCCAGACCGTCGATCTCCGCGATCACCGGCTTCGGCAGGCGCGTGATTTCCAGCATCAGATCGGCGGCGAGCGCGAAGGTTTCCTCGAAAAATGCCACGCCGCCATCCGCATCGGCGCGATGGGCCGTCAGTTCCGCCAGGTCGTGCCCCGCCGAGAAGACATTGCCGGTCGAAGCGACAACCACCACTCGAACATTCGGGTCTCCTGCGGCGCCCTGGAGTTCGCCCATCAGCGTTTCCAGGACCGCAACCGAAAGGACGTTGACCGGCGGATTGTTGAGCGTGAGCCGCAATATCCCGTCGCCGAGCTGCCGAAGCACGAGCGCACCCTCCCCTGCCTTGTTTGGATCTTTCCGGAAGGATACGACTTCGGCCATGGACCAATTCCTCACATTGCGATTTTCGTGCCATCAATTCTGCCATAGGCTACCGGCAAATTCGAGGCGAAGCGATGCGCCAGCTATCGACGCTTCAGAGGAATTTGGACAAGTCATGGCCTCCCAATAAGCACAAACTTACGGTACCATATTACCTCACAAATAACGCATTGATTCTAATAGATAATTTTTCAAGTCATCCAAATCGGCAATATTGACCGAAGAGGGCTTTGCCTTTATACCCCGCGCCAGAACGCAGCCCTTTCCGGCTGCTTTCTTTTTTGCCGCGCCTCCGGGTTCGGCAAACCAAGCAACAAGAAACGCCCTTCGCCTTCGGGCACAAGGGATCCAAAAGAGAGTAACTACTATGGCAACTTTCTCCCAGAAGCCTGCAGAGGTGGAGAAGAAGTGGGTCATCATCGACGCCGAAGGGCTCGTCGTTGGCCGTCTTGCTTCCGTCATCGCTATGCGTCTGCGCGGCAAGCACAAGGCAACCTTCACGCCTCACGTTGACGACGGCGACAATGTTATCGTCATCAATGCCGACAAGGTCGTTTTCACCGGCAAGAAGTACGAAGACAAGGTCTACTACTGGCACACCGGTTATGCCGGCGGCATCAAGGAGCGCACCGCGCGCCAGATCATCGAAGGCCGCTTCCCGGAGCGCGTCCTCGAGAAGGCCGTTGAGCGCATGGTTCCGCGTGGCCCGCTCGGCCGCCGCCAGATGAAAAACCTCCGCGTCTATGCCGGTTCCAACCATCCCCACGAAGCACAGCAGCCGACCGTCCTCGACGTCTCCAAGCTGAACAAGAAGAACGTAAGGAGCGCCTAAGAATGGCTGACCTCTCCTCCCTGAAGGATCTCGGCACGGCGACCGAAGCAGCAGCTGCTCCGGCTCACGTCCGCAAGGTCGATTCGCTTGGCCGTTCCTATGCGACCGGCAAGCGCAAGGACGCCGTCGCCCGCGTTTGGGTGAAGGCCGGCTCCGGCAAGATCATCATCAACGGCAAGGACTTCACGGCATATTTCGCCCGTCCGGTCCTGCAGATGATCCTGCGCCAGCCGATCGTCGCTGCTGCCCGTGACGGCCAGTTCGACATCGTTGCAACGGTTGCTGGCGGCGGACTTTCCGGCCAGGCCGGTGCCGTTCGCCACGGTCTCTCGAAGGCCCTCACCTACTTCGAACCGGGCCTACGCTCGGTGCTGAAGAAGGGCGGCTTCCTGACCCGCGACAGCCGCGTCGTCGAGCGTAAGAAGTACGGTAAGGCCAAGGCCCGCCGTTCGTTCCAGTTCTCCAAGCGTTAAGCGCTTCGGAAATACGGATTTGGAAAAGGCCGGGTTTTGCCCGGCCTTTTTCGTTGATCATGTCTCTTTGAAATCTGGAGCGGCAGCAGCGCCGTCATGGCGCCCGATTGCGCCGTCACTCCCCCATATTGAAATAGGCCTCGAGCCGGTAGCCGTCCGGGTCGATGATGAAGGCAGCATAGTAGAACTGCCCGTAATCGGGCCGAATTCCCGGCTGCCCGTTGTCCTCGCCGCCATTTGCCAGGCTCGCAGCATGAAAGGCGTCGACCGCCGCTTTGCTCGGAGCGACGAAGCAGAAGTGCAGGCCGGATCCTCGATCCGCCGGAACCGGTCTTTCCACCTCGCTCACCCAAAAGCGTGCCCTGTCCTCGCCATAGCCAACCGTGCCGTCAAAATTAGACAGACGCTCATAACCCAGCGCGGTCAGAGCGGCATCGTAGAATTTCCGCGCCCGTTCGAGGTCTTTGACGCCAATCGACACATGATCGAACATGAAGCACTCCTCTTGTTGCCCGCTGCGGAAATGAACATAGCCAACGGCCGACGCTTCGCAAGCGCCAAGCAGCACGCTAAAGCTTATGACGGGGAGCCTCAAGTCAGCAAACCGGTAGATCGCTGCAACGCTTGTTAGATCGGCAACTCGGTCGTCGACTTCAGTTCGCGCAGGACAAAGCTGGAAACCACGTTGCGGACATGCGGATTGCGCATGAGGTGGCGGGTCATGAAAATCTCGTAGGCTTCGACGTCGCGCGCTCTAATCTTTAACATGTAGTCGAAGGTTCCCGACAGCGCATAGCACTCCATGATCTCCGGCCGGTCCCGCACGACGCTGGCAAAGGCTTCAATCGCCTCCTCGTGATGGTCCTCGAGCGTCACATGCGCGATGATGCAGAGCTTGAGGTCGAGTTTTGCCGGATCGAGCAGAGCAACCCGCTTGCGGATGACGCCCTCGGCCTCCAGTTCCTGCATCTTGCGCCAGGCGGTGCTTTGCGACATGCCGGCCTTCTCCGCCAGCGCAGCGAGCGATGAACCGTCTCCGGTCTGCACGAGTCGCAGGAGCTTGCGGGCAGCTTGCAAGCTTTCTTTCATCTTTGGCCCCCTCCCGGATTATTCTCCCATATTCTAACCATAATCCGGTAATCCCGAAATGTTTACCCGGATTTTCGTGGATATAATGGTGATCTCGCAGCCGGCGGCTGGAACACCCCGGCTCATCGGACGTAAGGACGGGAGGCCGCTCATGCCCAAGGAAAGTACCTATACGGCGAACCTGCCGGATGCGGAGGGCATCTACCATTACACGGAAGAAGAAGACCGGATCTGGAGCGAGCTCTATCAGCGCCAGATGACGCTGCTCGCCGACAAGGCCTGCCAGGAATATCTGGACGGCGTGAAGATGCTCGGATTGAAACCGGGCAAGGTTCCCCAGCTTGGCGATATCAACCGGCGCCTCAACCAGACGACCGGGTTCGGTGTGGAAGGCGTGCCTGCGCTCATCCCGCCGTCGCGTTTCTATGAATTGCTGTCGCAGGGCAAATTCCCCTTGGCGACGTTCATCCGCCGCCGCGAGCACATCGACTACATCGAGGAGCCGGATATCTTCCACGAGGTCTTCGGCCACTGCCCGCTGCTCACCCACCAGAGCTATGCAAATTTCGTTCGCCGCTTCGGCGAGAAGGCCGTTGGGCTCGGCAAGGAATACTCCTGGCACCTATTCCGTATTTTCTGGTTCACCGTCGAGTTCGGCCTCATCAACACGCCGAACGGCCGCCGCTGCTACGGCGCCGGCATCGTTTCCTCGCCAAACGAAACGCGCGCCGCGATGGAAGGCAAGGCCTGCGAATTCCGTCCGTTCGACCTGATGACGGTGCTGAGAACCCCCTATCGCATCGATATCCTGCAGCCGATCTACTACGTCATCGATAGCTTCGCGCAGCTGGAATCGATCATCGAGGAGGATATCGGCGCACCCATCAACGAGGCGAAGGCGCTCGGCGATTTTCCGCCGGCGTTCGAAGCCAAAGCGTCGTGACCGCGGCTAGCGTCTCAAAGCAGCTCAATTCGGTCGCGAGTTGATGTTAGCTTGATCGCCGGCGCTTAGAACGCGCAAGCCAGAGGAGGCAAGGATGACCAAGCTCGCACTGCATGTCGAACTGAAAGCCAGATCCGGCAAGGAAGACGAAGTCGCGGATTTTCTGAAGAGCGCCCAGGCGCTCGTCGCGGACGAACCCGAAACGACCGCGTGGTTTGCCGTGCGCTACGATCACAACACGTTTGCCATTTTCGACGCCTTCAACAGTGAGGCCGGCAGGCAGGCACATTTGAACGGCAAGGTAGCGGCGGCCTTGATGGCGCGCGCCGCTGAACTGTTTGAAACGCCACCGCAGATCAAGAACCCGGAGGTTCTGGCGGACAAACTACCCGATTGACGCTCGCCAGACGATAGGCCGGCTCCGTCCGGCCTTTCTCCTTCTCCTCTTTTCTTGTAGTCCATGTCCGATCCGCTCAGTTGAACAATCCGTTAAGAGGGGCAAGAACTTGGCGAGCAACTCCATCGACCACGCCTTCACGGCAACCAGCCTGACTTCCGCCGCCAGCGATCCAACCTTTGCCGGAGCGCTATCCTTCATGCGGCGCCGGTTCACCAAGGATCTTAATGGCGCCGACGTTGTCGTATGGGGTATTCCCTTCGATGCGGCAACGTCCAACCGACCGGGAACGCGCTTCGGACCCCAGGCGATCCGCCGCGCCTCGGCGATCTTCGACAACGATCCGCAATATCCCTTCAACCGCGACCTCTTTGCCGAGATGGCGGTTATCGACTATGGCGACTGTTTGCTCGACTACGGCAATCATCAGGAGACGCCAGCGGCGATCGAGCGGCAGGCGAAGACGATCCTCGACAGCGGTGCGTTCATGCTGACGCTCGGCGGCGACCACTACGTGACATGGCCGATCCTGAAGGCGCATGCCGCCCGGCACGGCCCACTGGCGCTGGTGCAGTTCGACGCGCATCAGGATACCTGGCTCGACGACAACAGACGCATCGACCACGGCTCCTTCGTGGCGCGTGCCGTCCGCGATGGCATCATCGATCCCGACCACTCGATCCAGATTGGCATCCGCACTCATGCGCCGGAGGATTTCGGCATCCGGATTCTCTACGGCCATGAGGTCGAAGAGATGGGGGCCGCCGAGATCGCATCGACAATCATCGCCCACACCCAGGGGCATCCATCCTATCTCACCTTCGATATCGACTGCCTCGATCCGGCCTATGCGCCGGGTACGGGCACGCCGGTTGCGGGCGGACCGTCGAGCGCCAAGATCCTTTCGGTGCTGCAGCGGCTGCAGCAGCTCGACATCCGCGGCGCGGACGTCGTCGAGGTCTCGCCGCCTTACGACCATGCGGATATCACTGCCATTGCGGGAGCAACGGTCGCGATGTATATGCTGGGCCTCCGCGCCGAGAGGCGCGCCGCGGCCCGCTAGGCCGTTATCAAACTGATTCAACTTCATGGCAAACTGAAGCCGGAAGAACTTCGAACTCATCGAAAGCGCAGGATTATCATGGCAGCAAAGATCTTCATCGATGGCGAGGCTGGAACGACGGGTCTGCAGATCCGCGAGCGTCTGGCTGAGCGCCGAGATCTTGAGTTGCTGTCGATCCCGAGCGAGAGCCGCAAGGACAAGGCCGTCCGTGCCGCCCTGCTCAACGAGGCCGATATCGCCATCCTCTGCCTGCCTGACGACGCCGCCAAGGAAAGCGTCAGCCTGATCGAGAACGACCAGACGAAGGTGATCGACGCCTCGACGGCGCACCGCGTCGCCGAAGGCTGGGCCTACGGCTTTCCGGAAATGAGCAAGGAACAGGCCGGCATCATCGCCTCGGCCAAGCGCGTCTCCAATCCGGGCTGCTGGCCGCAAGGGCCGATCGCCACGCTGCGCCCGCTTGTCGAGGCCGGTCTCGTCCCTGCCGATTTCCCGGTTACCGTCAACGGCATCACCGGTTATAGCGGCGGCGGCCGCACGATGATCGAGGATTATGTGGCCAAGGGCGAGGACGCGGCGGAATACATGCCCTACGGCCTGACCTTCAAGCACAAGCATCTGCCGGAGCTGCAGCGCTACGCCAAGCTCACGCGCGTGCCCTTCTTCCAGCCGGTCGTCGGCAATTTCGCTCAGGGTATGGTCGTCACCGTACCGCTGCAGCTCTCGCACCTGCCGAAGGTGCCGAAGGGTGCCGAGCTGCATGCCGCAATCGCCGACTACTATGCCGGTACCAAGGGCTTCGTGGAGGTCGCTCCTTTCGAAGCGCCGGAGCGCACACCGGAGCTCAACCCGGAGATCTACAACAACACCAACCGCATGCGCCTGCACGTCTTTGCCAATGACGATATGGCACAGGCGCTTCTTGTCGCCGTCTACGACAATCTCGGCAAGGGGGCCTCCGGGGCGGCCGTCCAGAACATGGACCTGATGCTGGGCGCGTGAGGATTGGGGCATTTTTTGCCCCTTCCGGCTTAAGCCAGTTCGACCTTGCGAAAGAGAAGACCTTCCGCAGGATTTGCTACATCGTGATCGCTGCATCCGCGATCTGCGGCATGCCGGTCTGCGACTGCCTGCTGCGCTGAAACCACCCGATTGCCCGCTTGCCGCGAAGGCCGTACACTTTGCGCGCGAGGGAGATTCATGACGTCAGTTTTGATCGGCATCGCTTTCACCGGGGGAACAACGGCGGTCGTGCTCGTGGCGTATTTCGCCATGCGTTTCCTCATGGGCGGCGATCCGGATGGCCGGGACCGAGAGCTTGCAAGCTCCGTCGCGACGCGCATCGCGAGCCTTCATGCCCTCATCCTGGCACTCGTCTTCGCACAGGAGATGCTGGAATATCAGGCGCTGAAGTCCGAAAGCGCGGTGGAAAGCAATGCCGTCGGCGACATCTATTACGATGCGGAGCGCTACGGCCCACAGGCGCAGGCGCCGATCCAGAAGGCGCTGGCGGACTATGTCCGCATCGTCATTAATGAGGAATGGAACGAGCTCGCGCGCACGGGAGAGCTTTCGTCGGCCGCCTGGGACCAATGGAACATCGTCTATCTGACGGCTCTCGAACTCACGCCCGCCAACGCGAAACAGGAAAGCCTGCGCAGCCACATGCTCGAGGAGATACACCTTATTTCGGAATCCCGCGACCAGCGCGAAAACAGCGGAACCGACTCCGTCAGCCCGATCTTCTGGTTTGCAGCAATCTCCGGCGTGATCTTCACCGCTATCGGCTACTACCCCTACCAGCCCGACGGTCGCAACCTGCTGCTGCTATCGATCTTCGGAGCCTTCACTGGCATCATCCTGTTCTTCATCTACGCCTTCTCGAACCCCTACAGCCCGCCAGCGACGCTGTTTCCCACCGCCTTCGAGCGATTGCAGGAGGAGATCAGCGGGCCGGATCCCTGAGGTGAAAGCTGTAGTCAGGCGTAGCGGCGATGGTCCTCGATCACCTCGTCGATGATGCTCCAGGACTTCTCGATATCTCTAGGCTTGCCCCCGACCATGCCGGCGGCCACGATCAGCGCCTTCCAGAGTGCCCAGCCGCGTCCGCGTGCCCAGGTGCTGGCATCGAGCGACAGGACGTCACGATAGGCCGCGCGGCTCCTGCCTTCGAACATCGTCCAGGCGATCACCAGATCGCAGGCCGGATCGCCGATGCCGGATGTGCCGAAATCGATGACCGCGCTAAGCCGTCCTTCGTCGACCAGAAGATTGCCGTAGGCGACATCGCCGTGAAACCAGACGGGCGGACGTTCCCATTCGGTGGACAGCGCCGCCGCCCAGATTTCCTCTGCCGCAGCCGTATCGACGCGGCCCTCCAGCATTTCGAGCGCCCGGCGCGTTTCCGCGTCATAGACCGCAAGCGCGCCGCCCCGGAAGAAATTATGCGGTCCCGCAGGCGGCCCACCGGTCGGATCGACTGAGTTTAGGGCAAGCAGAAAGCGCCCGAGATCGCCAGCGAACTCGGCAAGGTCCCGAATCCGCTCCGGAAGCGCCGCCTCGCCCTTGCGCCAGGCATAGACCGACCAGCGGAAGGGATAGCCCTCTCCCGGCTCGCCCATCGCCAGCGGCACCGGGATCGAAAGCGGCAGGTGCGGGGCGAGCCGCGGCAGCCAATACTGCTCCTTCTCGACCTGCGCGGCGTAACGTTCAGCGCTCGGCAGGCGAACAGTCATCGCCTCGCCAAGGTGGAAGGTGCGGTTGTCCCAGCCGCCGTCCGCGACGGGGCGGATCGGAAGATGTGCCCATTGCGGAAACTGGGCGGCGATCAGGCGCGCGACGAGTGTGTCGTCGATGACAAGCATGGCGTTTCCTCGGCTGAAACAACGTTTAGTCGAGATGCCGCGCTTACACCACCCTGAAGCCTGTCTCAGTCGCGACGGTCGACCGCAGTCTCGCGCGGAAATTCGCCATAGAAGCCGCGCCAGTTGGCCACCGCAAAACCGAAGACGACCAACGCGCCTGCCTGGTGCAGAAGAGCCAGGTCCAGCGGCACCTGCATGACAAGTGTCGCGATGCCGATCGCCGCTTGCAGCATCACGAGCCCAAAGAGGAGGACGGCGCGGCGGGCGTGGGTGGTTTGAGGCGCAAAGCGAAGCGCGATCACCATGTTGATGAAGGTGAGCGCAAGGAGCGTGCAGGCGCCGACGCGATGGATGAACTGAACGGTCTTCGGATTTTCGAACAAATTGATCCAGGCGGGCTGCTGGATGAAAAGATCCGACGGAATGATCGCGCCGTCCATCAGCGGCCAGGTGTTGTAGGAAAAACCTGCGTCGAGGCCTGCGACCAGTGCGCCGAGATAGATCTGGAAGAGCGAGAAGATCGCAATCACGCCGGCCCAGGTGTGCGAGCTTTTGGTCGGCGCCGGGTCGTTGGAATGCGGAGAGAGGCCGCGCATGATCCACATGCAGGAGGCAAAGATCAGGCAGGCCATGACGAGATGCGTGGCGAGACGGTATTGCGAGACGCTGGTCAGCTTGGTGAGGCCGGAAGACACCATCCACCAGCCGATGAAGCCCTGCAGTCCGCCCAACGCCAAAACGCCGACGAGCGGCCAGCGCAGCCGCTTCTCGATGCGGCCGGTGAACCAGAAGAAGATGAGCGGCAGGGCAAAGACGACGCCGATCGAGCGGGCCAGCAAACGATGCGCCCATTCCCACCAGAAAATCGATTTGAACTCGTCGACCGTCATATCGCTGTTCAGCTGCTGGAATTGCGGGATGCGCTGGTAGAGCTCGAATTCCTCCTGCCATTCGGCGGCGCTCAGCGGCGGAATGACGCCGTGGATCGGCTGCCATTCCGTGATCGAGAGGCCGGAATTGGTAAGACGCGTCGCGCCGCCGACGAGCACAAGACAGAAGAGTGCGAGCAGCACGAAGCCAAGCCAGAGGCGCAGCCCGCGGCGGTTCCGGTCCTGCTTGCGGACCTTGCTCAAGATCGCCTGTTCCGTGGTCAAGTTCGCGACGGTCATGACTGCTCCTTCTTTCCGGCAGTTGATTTGCCCCACCGGCTCATGCAAAACAAGCCCCGAGCCTTTGCGGCATGCGGTCGCGCTGGCCATTCAGCCATCCGGAACATAAATCATGCCCATCCGCCTGCGCAAACTCATCGGTACGATCCTCATCGTCGTCCTCGTGCTGCTTTATGCGCTGCTGGCGAACACGATCGCGGTGGTAACGCTCGCGGACGCGCCGTCCTGGGCCCAATTTCTCTACTTCTTGCTCACCGGCCTGCTCTGGGTTCTGCCGGCCATGCTGATCATCAAATGGATGGCCGGCCCGAAGGCGAAATGAAGGCGTTAACGCCGGAATAACCGTGATCCGCGGAAAAACCGCTCTCACCACTTCCGTTTAAGCCAAATGAAGCCGCTCGTCCGTTAGGCTTCCGGCCAAGCCATCTTGACCGGAGAAGACGCGTGCAGACGCAAAAGCTCGATACCTATCAACAGGTGCCTGACGAAGCGGCGCGAACCGATGCGAGCATTTCGAGCCTCCTATCGGCGAGCGCCAAGCTGGCGATCGCCGAACTCGAGGTCGTAGCCTTCGACACAATGGCTCAGCTGGAAAAGGATTGGCGCGCATTGGAGCGCGACAATCTGGTGTCACTCCATCAAGGCTATGACTGGTGCAATGCATGGGTCAGCGCCTACCGGCGGCCGCTCGCGATCCTGCGCGGAAGCTGCCATGGCGAAACGGCCTTCATCCTCCCTGCCGAAATCGAACATTCCCACGGCGTGCGGATCGCGAGATTCATCGGCGCCGATCACAGCAACATCAATACCGGGCTTTTTTCGACACGGTTTCTAGCCGGCATGGACGTTCTCGATCCGCGCCGCTTTGCCGAGAGCCTTCGACAGGCGCTTCGTGGAAAGGCCGATCTGCTGCTTTTGCAGAACATCCCGCTGAAATGGCGCGGCCGGAAGAATCCGCTCGGCCTTCTGCCCATGGTGCAGAACCAGAACCATGCCTATCAGCTGCCGCTGCTTGAAAACTTCGAGACAACGCTCAAGCAATTGAATGCCAAGAGCCGCCGAAAGAAATTTCGCGTCCAGTCGAAACGGCTCGAGGCCCTCGGCGGCTTCGACTATACCGACGGCGGGTCGTCCAGCGAACAGCACGCCTTTCTCGACCGGTTCTTTGCGCAAAAAGCCGAACGCTTCAAGGCATTCGGGCAGCCGGACGTCTTCGCTGATACGGAAACGCGCGCGTTCCTCCACGGTCTGATCGATGTTCGCGACGGCGGCGGCTTCGGGCTCCAGATGCACGCGCTTCGCCTGAAGGGCGAGAACGAAGGACATATCGCGGCGCTCTCCGGCATCTCGCGCAAGGGAGATCATGTGATCTGCCAGTTCAGCTCGATCGACGAGCGTCTGGCGGCGGAGGCAAGCCCGGGGGAATTCCTCTATTGGCAGATGATCTCCGGCCTGCATGGGAAGGGCGTCGCGCTTTTCGACTTCGGCCTCGGCGATCAGATCTACAAGCGCTCCTGGGCACCGGTGGAGACGGATCACCATGACGTGGTGCTGCCGATCTCGCGGATCGGAAGCATCGCAGGCTTGGCGCACCGCGCGGTGACACGCAGCAAGGCCTATATCAAGGCGCGGCCCGGCCTCTATAAATTCGCTCAACGCCTAAGGGCAAAGTTCGGGAGCTAGGGCGCTCTTATTTCGTGACATGGTCAATCAGGAAATCAAAGAAGTCGTCATAGCGCGCCGGAATGCGTGCTGCACCATCGAGAAGGGTTATCGCCTGCCCGTTTTCTTTGGCGACCTTCTCAAATCCAGCCCCGAATTTCGGACTGTGAACGAGCGACATGTGATCGGTTGACTGATCCTGCAGTTCTTTGGAATACAAAAGCACGATTGGAGGCGAGTCCGCGCCCACCAAATGTGACGGCGACAGCGCCATGATGGCATCGAGGAACTTGCTCCGTTGCGCCAGAAATGACTGAAAATCAGCCTCCGGCAGGCCAAAGGCATGTCCGCCGTAGTCGATCGACGGACTGACCCAATCGCGCATTTCAAAGGGATCGATCGTCGTTTGCGCATCGATCCCGCCCACAGCCTTGATCGGTGAAGGGTGCTCCTTCTCGACCGACAAGGCGAGCCAAAGTGCATTGAATCCGCCCGCTGAATCGCCCCATACGGCAAGCCGTGTGTTGTCGATACCCATGCTCCTTCCGTTCTTCAGGAGATATTGGTAGGCGGATCTGGTGTCATCGAGCGGGGCCAGCACAGGCGGGAATATCCCGTCGCGTTTTGCCGCGATCAGATTGCGATAGTTGATAGCGACGACCGCGGCTCCCTTCGACACCATGTAATCTATTGTATCGTCGGTGAGAAACTTCTTGTCGCCGTTCCACCACCCGCCGCCGTGGACATAGATGATTGCCGGAAACGGTCCCTCGCCGGGTGGCTTATAGAGATCCATTCGATTGCTGGGATCAGCTCCATAGGCGATGTCCTTAACGTCTCTGCGATTGGCGTCGGACGACGCGAGAAGAACGTGCCATCCCGGCGCCAGCCAGAAGGACACGAGCCCGGCCAGTGCCAGCACCACGGCAATGCGTCCACTTAATCTAGAAAACACGCTATATATCTCGCATCTTGCCATCTGCATGATGGCAAAAAATATTTCATAGACAACATAGTGTCAGCATGAATATAAACTCACCTCCAATCAATTCAAATAGATATTCTTTCTACTACTATTCTGGAGCGATGACGGTCTGAAGCATGAAGAAAACACATTATTATGTGATAGATCTAGTCAGAATTTATGCTGCCGCCTTGGTTCTACTGTACCATTTCGCGACATTCGACCTGCCTGAAGCGAGCGGGCGCGTCTTCCCGTTCCTCTGGTGCTTCGATGGGGTCGGCGATGTCGGTGTGGAAATCTTTTTCGTGATTTCGGGCTTCGTGATCTCCATGAGTGCTGAGGGCGCACGCAGCTTGGCAGGCGCCTTGCGTTTCATGCACTTGCGGGCTGTCCGAATTTTGCCGGCCCTGTGGATTTCCAGCCTGATCGCATTTGCGGCATTGGCGTTTGCAGGCGAAGAGATTGGGTCGCTGGTCCCACCGCTCATCCGCTCTTCGGTTCTTTCGCCAATCGGGCCTTACATCGACGGCGTCGTGTGGTCCCTCGTCGTCGAAGCGGTCTTCTATCTCATGGTGGGGATTACGATCGTCTTTGCGCCGCGCGTTTCCCTGGAAAGCCTCGCAAAAATCCTCTGCGCCATAAGCACGCTCTATCTCGTGGTCTGGTCGGTGGCATTTCTGCTCGACAAGGAGCTGTTTGCGGCCCTTTCGCGCTTTCCTTCGAAGGTTTTTCTCCTGCGCTATGGCGTATTCTTCGCGCTGGGAATGTTTCTGTGGCTCAGGCTCCGCGGCAGTCGCTCCGTGACTGAAAACGGCCTAACCCTTCTCGCGGGTTCCATGTGCCTTGTCGAAATTTTCGTTGGCAGGGTTTTCTTGTGGGGGACCGGCACGGCAGCCGCCCTGCTCTGGCTGACGGCTGTCGGCCTCATGGTGCTGTGCATCACCCATTCAGACAGATTCGAAGTCCAGTTCAGCGACCTGCAGCGGAAAACGGTCCGATATCTCGGGAGCTTGAGCTACGCCCTATACCTTAATCACTACACCTTCGGCGGCTCGATCGTGCAGTCGTTGGCCACGGTACTACCGCCCGTTTCCCCGGCATCGATGAGCCTGCTGTTCTGTGCCTCGATCGCTTGCGTGCTGCTGATTTCCTGCTTCGTCACGTCTGCGGAACGCGTCGTCAAAAGGCCGCTCATGTTGCTGCGCGAGCCGCAGTTGCGATCGAACTAGAGGCGACAGATCCAACTAGGCCGCGTGGCGCGACAGGTCTTCCATCACCGTCTCGCCGCCCGACATCAGCACGACGCGCTCATAGCCGGCCTTCTCGAAGGCCGTCATCGCCGAGACGAACTCCTCTTCGATCACTTCCGGCATCGAAAGGATGATTTCGACATCCTTCCTGCGTGTCAGACGCGAGACGCCGGCAACGTCGGCCGCGCCGCATTCGACGATGACGAGATCGTAGGCGGAAACCAGAGCATCGAGAAGCAGGGAAAGCCGGTCTGCACCGCGCATCGCCTTGCGGACGTCGCTGGTGCCCTGCGGGATCAGATGGGCATCGGTGTAACGGTCACCATGGATCGTATCGCCGAAAGCGGCAGTGCCGCACAACAGATCGGTGACGCCGGGCGCATCCTGATCTTCAGCCATCAGCTCGGTCGGATAGCCGGATCCGGTCATGTCCACGAGAACCACGCGCTGGCCGGCATCGGCAAGGCTCCGGGCAAGCGAAACGGTTGCGGCAGAGCCATCGTCACCGGTCGGTGATATGGCAATGGCGAGCGGGGCGCGGCTGCCGATCAGGTATTCCGCGACCGATCCGATCGAAAACTCGTTTTCTTCCTCGGGCGGCGCAGCCTGCTCTGCAGGCGCGTCTTCCTCCGGCTCCTCCTCGACGGGTGCTGACAGCATGCTGGGGGCGACATCGCGCTTGGCTTTCGGTGCGGCGACGGCCTGCTCTTCGTCCTCGATTCGCGCAGCCGGCATGACGCCGCCCTCGACCGGGCGCAAAGCGCGACCACTGAAAAGCTCGGCGAGCATGATGACGATCGAGCTCATGAGCAGCGTCGCGACGGCGACGACGATCACGATCGGCACGACCTTCGGGAAATAGGGATCGACGGGCTCGATGGCGCGGGAGACGATGCGGGCATCGGCCGGGCTCGAATTTTTGTCGGCGCGGGATGCGGCTTCGCGATAGCGTACGAGATAGGTTTCGAGCAGTTGGCGCTGGGCGTTTGCCTCGCGCTGCAGGGCATTCAGGCCGACCTCGTCCTCGCCCGCCTGGGCGCTGTTTGCCTGCAGCGTGCCGGACTGGCGCTCGAGCTCGGTAGCGCGAAGATCGGCGACTTTCGCTTCGTTCTCAATGCTGGCCAGAATTTTCTGCGTTTCCTGGTGGATCTGCGTCTTGATGTCGGCAAGCTGGGCGCGCAGGCTTTTCAGCCTCGGATGATTGTTGAGCAGCGTCGTGCTGAGATCGGAAATCTGAGACTGGAGACCGGATTCAGTTGCCTTAAGCCGCTGCATGGACTGCGAAGACATGATGTCCGGCAGCGTATCCGAAGCCTCGCCCGAGGAGAGAGCATTGCGGACGGCCTGGGCGCGCGCCTCCGCATTCGCCTTTTCGCCGCGAACACGCGTAAGCTCGGCGGAAATATCGTTCAGTTGCTGGGTCGGAAAATTGCTGCCGCCATTGGTCGGCAGGAGGCCGTGCTTGGCCCGGTATTCGGCGACCTTCTGTTCGGCATCATTCACTTTCTGGCGCAGGCTTTCGATCTCCGGTTCCAGCCAACGGGTGGCTTCGGAATTCGTATCGAGCTTCGCGCCGCTCTGCGTGGCGAGATAGGCGCTCGCCATGGCGTTCGGAATGCGGGCGGCGAGCTTCGGGTCCTTCGACGCGAAGGCGATGCCGATGACGCGCGAACCGGGAACCTGAAAAACCTGGAGGCGCTCCGTGAACGCATCGATCACACGTTCCTCGGGCGGGTTTTCGAGCGGGTTCTTCTTGATATGCAGCGCGACGAGAATGTCGGTCAGCGCAGAGCCGTTGGCGGCATCATCAAACTCAGGCAGGTCGTACAGCTTCTCGCTATTGATGACCTTCTTGATGAGATCGGCCGACTGCAGAAGCTGCACCTGGCTGGCGATATTCAGCTCGTCGAGCAGTGGTCCGGCGTTGCCGTCGTTCGATTGCGTGGTGTTGGCGAAAGCCGGTGCGCGTGGTTCGATCAGCAGACGCGTCTCGCCGCGGTACTGCGGCGAGATCATCTTGGCGCCCGCAAAGGCAACCCCTGCCCCGATCAGCGTAATCGCGACAACCTTCAGCCGGCGCGCCCAAACGGCGCGGACAAGCTGGCCAAGGTCGATGTCCACATCCTGATTACCCGCTACGCCGGACATACTCGTACTCCAAGAACAAACACGGTGCGAAGCGTAAACGACTACGGTAACCCAACGGTTAATGTCGCCAGGCCCAAACAAGCCCGGACTGATCGGGCAGAATCCAAAAAATCACGCGCGTTTTTACCGCGCATTAACCCTAACGGATTGATAACGGCAGCACCGAGTTCATTTCCTGTGAGCCTATGCGGATGCCTTTCGCCCAGCCCAAGACGCTTCTGGCCCTGAGCCTTGTCGCCATGACTGCGGCGGTGAGCGGCTGCACCACCTATCAGCCCGCACCGAGAGCCTTCAATCAGGCCACGATACAGCCCTATTCGCTCGACAGCGGTGACCGCCTGCGCATCACGGTTTTCGATCAGCCCAGCATGACCAACACCTACATGGTCGATCAGGCTGGCTACATCGCCTTCCCGCTGATCGGGCAAGTGCCTGCGCGCGGACGCACGCTGCAGCAGCTGTCCGGCCAGATCGCCCAGAAGCTGAAACAGGGTTACCTGCGCGATCCCGACGTGACGATCGACGTCGACCGCTATCGCTCGGTCTTCATCATGGGCGAAGTCGGTCAGCCGGGCCAGTATTCCTATGTGCCGGGCATGACCGTGCAGAACGCGATCGCCGTTGCCGGTGGCTTCACCGCGCGCGCCAATCAGCGCATGGTCGATGTCACGCGCAAGATCAACGGCCAGGTGCTGACCGGGCGCGTCAACATTTCGTCCTCGATCATTGCCGGCGACACGATCTATGTCCGTGAACGGCTGTTCTGATCGCTGATGGCAGAACAGAAACCGCTCCGCATCCTCCATTGCTTCAGGTCCCCGGTCGGCGGAATATTCCGCCATGTCCGCGACCTGGTGGAGGAGCACAGCAGGGCCGGCCACGAGGTCGGCATTCTCTGCGACAGCTCCACAGGCGGCGAGCATGAGGATCGCCTTTTCGACGATATCCGTCCCTACCTCTCGCTCGGCCTGACGCGTATGCCGATCCGGCGCTCCATCGCGCTCTCGGATATCGGCGTCATATGGGAAACTTACAAGAACATCAAAAGTTTGCGGCCGGATGTGCTGCACGGGCACGGCGCCAAAGGCGGCGTGCTTGCGCGCCTTGTCGGCTCAGCCTTGCGGGTAAACAGGTATCGCGTTGCCCGCCTCTATACTGCGCATGGCGGAAGCCTGCATTATTCCCGCTCGTCGTTCGGCGGACAGTTCGTGCTCCGGATGGAG
>NZ_JBNDHS010000061.1:0-38954 GCF_056755095.1 Rhizobium sp. SVR5-9E
ATCGTATAGCGCTCGCAAACGGCTACATCGCCAATACCTGGCGCATTCAGATGATCCAGACCGCGAAAGCCTATGCCGCTCAGCCGGATGTCGCAGCCAAACTCAAGGAGTTCAAGGTCGTTTCGACCGGTGAGGACGTGCCCGCGCAGATATCGGCAATCAACAACTTCATCGATTCAGGCTATGACGCCATCGTCGTCAATGCGCAGAACCCGACAGCCTTCGGCCCCGTTATCAAGCGGGCCAAAGAGGCCGGCGTGGTCCTGGTCGCCTTCGATAACATCCTCGACACCCAGGACGCGATCAACGTCAACGTCGACCAGAAGGGTCTCGGCGTATTGTGGGCAGACTGGCTGGCGAAACACCTGCCGGACGGCGGCAAGATTCTCGAGGTGCGCGGTGTTGCCGGGACGTCGGTCGATACCGACCGGCACAACGGCATCCATGAGACCTTCGCCGCGACCGGCAAGAAATGGGATGTCGTGGAAGTGCTCGGCAAATGGGACGATCCGACCGCACAGAAGGCGACCGCCGATGCTATCGCCGTGCATAAGAAATTCGACGGCATCACCGCGCAGGGCGGCGATACCGGCGTCGTGCAGGCGATGATTGATGCGAAGCATCCCTTCGTGCCTTTCGGCGGGGAGACGGAGAATGGCTTCCGCAAATTCTGCGCCAAGTTTGCAGGCGAGGGCCTGAAGTGCTCGTCGGCAGGCACCGGACCCGCCCAGGTCGCGGTCGCCATCAAGACGGCCATTGCTGCGCTTGAAGGAGAGGTCGTGCCGCAATCGGTCAAGCTGCCGCTGGCGATTGTCGAGGACCCGAACTTCAAGGAAGGACAGGATTTCTATCCCGACCAGTCCGACAATTTCTTCGTCGGCAATGCCTTCCCAACTTGCGGGATTAATTTCACCGCTCAGGAAATCATGGGGCAGTCGAAGGAAAACCAATAGGCTGGGGTGCAGCCGGATCGCTTGAAGGGCGTGCCGCGACATCAGCCGCGGCACGCATAAAGACCGCCCCGAGGCAATCATGACGGCATCAGAAATTCCGGCGGCGATCCCGCTCTTGCAGATGAGCGGCGTTTCGAAACGCTACGGCGGCGTTCATGCGCTGGAGAATGCCGAACTTACCGTGGAAGCCGGACGCATCCACGCCATTCTTGGTGAGAACGGCGCCGGCAAATCGACACTCATCAAGATCATAGCGGGCGTGGTCGCACCCGATGAAGGCCGCATGCTGCTGGACGGCCGGCCCGTCAGCTTCAAGTCCCCGGCAGAGGCCTCTGCTGCCGGCGTCACTTGCGTGTTCCAGGAACTCTCGCTCATTCCGGACCTGAGCGTCGCCGATAATATTTGCATCGCCGCACCACCGCGCCGCTTCGGACTGATCGATCGCAAAGCGCAACGCGCCGTCGCCGAGCAAGCTTTGGCCCGGGCGGGCGCCGATGACATTCATCCGCGTGCGCTGGTCAAGGATCTTCCGCTTTCCCGTCGGCAACTGGTCGAGATCGCCAAGGCGCTCGCCTGGAAACCGCGCATACTCATTCTCGATGAGGGAACGTCGGCGCTGACGGCAGCGGATGTGGCCAAGGTCTTTTCCGTCTTGAGGCGGCTGAGGTCGGAGGGTCTCGCACTCCTTTATATTTCCCACCGAATGCAGGAGATCGCCGAGTTGGCGGATCAATGCACGGTCTTGCGGAACGGCCGCAATGTGATGAGTTTCCCGGCCGGTGCGCGCAGTGACAGCGAGATCGTCGAAATGATGATTGGCCGGGAATATTGCAGTGCCTTTCCGCCAAAGCCGAAGCGAGCGGACGACAAATCCACTCCGGCTCTCGAATGCCGCGGGCTTTGCTGGGCAGGCAGCCTGCGCGACATCTCCCTTACCGTCGGAAAGGGCGAGGTCGTGGGCCTTGGCGGGCTGGACGGCCAGGGCCAGCGTGACCTGCTGCTGGCGCTCTTCGGTGTACTGCGCGGCACCACCGGCTCCGTCCTCATCGACGGCAAGGCCGCAGCGCTTGCCAGCCCATCCGCGGCAAGGTCAAAGCACATCGGCATGGCGCTCATTCCGGAGGACCGCAAGACCGAGGGCCTGATGCTGCCGATGACGGTGCGCGAAAATCTATCCTTCGCCGTGCTGGACCGAGTATCCCGGAACGGCGTCATCGAACGGGAAAAGGAAGAGCGGCTGATCGAAGAGATGGTGCAATTGCTGGGCATCAAGACCGCGGGTCTCGACATTCCCGTCGGCGCTCTCTCCGGCGGCAACCAGCAGAAGGTCGTCATCGCCAAGTGGCTGATGCGCACGCCGCGGATCATTCTGCTTAACGATCCCACACGTGGCATCGACGTCGGCACCAAGCAGGAACTCTATCAATTGCTGCGACACCTCGCCGAGGCGGGGGCGGCAATCCTGTTCTACTCGACGGATTACGACGAGCTGATCGGTTGCTGCGATCGCGTACTCGTCTTCTACAACGGCAGCATCGTGCGCGAACTGAAGGACGGCGGCATCACGCAGCATGCGTTGGTCGCCAGCGCTCTCAATGTCAACGGCGAGAGTGTGGGGGGCGCCGCATGAACGACTGGCGTTATCGCTTGAAGGAGCATCGCGGCACGCTCATGGCTGCCGGCATTTTCCTCGTCATGTTCACCATCTATGTCTCCAATCATCCCGCGGGACTGACGGCCAATGTCGTGCAGACCGCCGCCAACAAGGGCGTGCTGCTCGCCTTCGTGGCTATGGCGCAGACGCTGGTCGTGATCACGGCAGGCATCGATCTTTCCGTCGGCATGATCTTCATCCTCACCAATGCGCTGGCATCCTGGATTGTTCTTGGCACACCCCTCGAGACGGCATTCGGCGTGATCGCCGTACTGGCCGCCGGTCTTGTCTGCGGGGCGCTGAACGGCCTGATCGTCATCTACGGACGATTACAGCCGATCGTCGCAACGATTGCGACCGGCGCGATATACTTCGGGATCGCCCTGCTCTTGCGGCCATTTCCGGGCGGGTCGGTCAACGAGGAACTGGCGGATTTGATGACCGGCAAGGTGTTCGGTCTCGTGCCCGCCAGCCTGGTTGTTCTCATTGGCGTCGTTCTCGTCATATGGGTGCCGTTCAGCCGCTCGGTCATCGGGCGGGCCGCCTACGCGTCCGGTTCGTCGGAGATCGCGGCCTATATGTCCGGCCTGCCGATCCGCCGTGCAAAGTTTACAGCCTATGCGCTGGCCGGGCTTCTTGCATCTATCGGGGGGCTGTTCCTTACGTTCTTCACGTTTACCGGAGAGGCCGCACTTGCGAGTGGCAATGCCTACACCCTTTTCTCGATCGCCTCGGTGGTGCTCGGCGGCGTTTCACTGTTCGGCGGCAAGGGCAGCGCGATCGGTGCAATCTTCGGAGCGCTGGCCTTTCGAACCATCGGCGACTTGCTCTTCGTCTTCGATTTCGACCCGTTGTGGCAGCCATTGTTCCAGGGTGTCGTGCTGCTCGTTGCAGTGAGCCTCGGGGCGTTCGGATTGTTCCGCGTGCGCAACCGCCTGGAGTGGTTCGGATGAGCAACGTGACGCGAGAACATCCCGTGAGGCAGCCCCACAAATTCACGCACCGGCTGGATCCGGCCATCGCCACGGCCTTCGGCTGCATCGTCCTGCTGCTCGTCATCGGCAGTTTTTATTCCACCAGCTTTCTGTCTCCGGAGTACCTGCTGCAGCAGCTGAAAGTCGCATCCTTCCTCGGCGTCATCGCCACCGGCATGATGATGGTCATCCTGCTCGGGCAGATCGATCTGTCCGTTCCGTGGTCGGTTGCCGTCGGCGGAATGATGGCTTGCGCCGCAGCCGCCTATGGTCCGGCGGGCGAGATTCTGGCCGTTCCTTTCGGCATTCTTTGCGGCATGGCGATCGGGCTCGTTAATGGGATCGGGGTCGCATACCTGCGCATCCCCTCGATGATCATCACGCTGGCGACCAACGCCGTCGCTCAAGGATTGATGGTCGTCTATACCGGCGGCTTCTCGCCCCAGGATTCCGCGCCTGCCGTCATGCGTTATCTTGCAACCGGCTTTCTTCTGCCCGGCATCCCCAATGCAGTCATCATCTGGGCAGCTGTCGGCGCCGTTACGGTCTTCGTCCTTACCCGCACGACATTTGGCCGCTCCGTCTACGGCATCGGCAACCAGGAGCGCGCGGCCTATCTCTCCGGCATCAACACCCGGCGGATCGTCCTGATCGCCTTCATCGCTTCGGGTGCGCTCAGCGCCTTCGGTGGCGTGCTGCTCGCCGGCTATGCGTCGAAGGCCGCGCAGTCGATGGGCGACGCCTACCTCCTGCCCTCGATCGCCGCGGTCGTGCTAGGTGGTACCTCCATCCTTGGCGGCAAAGGCTCCTATCTCGGCACGGTTGCAGGTGTGATCCTGATTACACTACTGCTATCGATCCTTTCGGTCATGCAGATGCCCGAGGCGGGGCGGCAGATCATCTACGGCGTCATCATCATCGCCATGCTGCTGCTCTACGGCCGCAGCCCTGCTAACCGGTAAGTGATCGGGCCCTGCGGAGCGTTCAGGTCAAGCGGGTGGTGGGACGCGGATGTCGACCGTATGTTCCCGTCCCGGGAAGCGGCGGCTTCGAACATCGCCGGCGTAAGCTTCAACAGCATCCTCGATCGTCTGTGCAAGCCCGGCGTACCGCTTGACGAATTTGGGCGTGAAATCCGTGAACAGACCCAGCATATCGTCTGCAACCAGTATCTGGCCGTCGCAAGCCGCCGAGGCACCGATACCGATCGTCGGGACGTGGATCGAGGCGGTCACTTCACGCGCCAGCGGCTCGACCATTCCCTCGATGACAACGGCAAAGGCGCCCGACCCGCCGACGGCGCGGGCATCGCGCCTGATCTTCGCGGTCTCGCTTTCGGAGTGACCGAGCGAGCGGTAACTGCCCGCGGTGTTCACCTGTTGCGGCATCAGTCCGATATGTCCGCAGACCGGCACGCCGCGCGCAGTCAGGAAAGCGATGGTCTCGACCATTTCCTCGCCGCCTTCCAGCTTGACCCCGTCGCAGCCGGTTTCCTGCATGATCCGCACCGCACTTCGAAAGGCTTGTTCCTTCGATTCCTGGTAGCTGCCGAAGGGCAGATCGACGATCACGCAGGCGCGGGTGACGCCGCGCATGACCGCCTGGCCGTGGGCGATCATCATGTCGAGGGTGACGGGAATCGTATTTGGCAGACCGTAGAGCACCATGCCGACGGAATCGCCGACCAGCAGCAGATCGCAGTGAGCGTCGAGCGCTCGCGCCATGGGCGTCGTGTAGGCCGTTAGGCAGACGATCGGCACGGAGCCTTTCATCGACTGAATTCGAACCGGAGTGAGCCGCTTTTGACTAAGGACCTTGCTCATTAGGCTGCCCTCGATGCGGTCTTGAATTGACGGCCGATGATCCTGTTATCAAGAAGCTTGGTGGCGCCAATGCGCACGAAGAGGGCGACAAGCGCTGGCCGGTCGCGCAAGGTCGCTAGCGGCTCCAGCGTCTCCGGATCGCGAACGGCGACGACTTCGGCGGTAGCAAGGGGTTCGCGTGCAATGAACTCCCTCAACGCGGCTTCGAGTGCACGCGGATCGTCCATGCCATTGTTGTAAAGGCGTTCGGCCTCGTCGAGCGCACGGGGAACGATCACCGCCGCGGTGCGCTCGTCGGCCTTCAGGTAGCTGTTTCGCGATGAGAACGCCAGTCCGTCCGCTTCGCGCACCGTCTCGACGGCCACAATGCGGACTGGCTGGGCAAGATCCTCGACCATCCGCTTGATGATCACGACCTGCTGGTAGTCCTTCTCGCCGAAATAGGCGGCATGCGGCTGAACGATGTTGAAAAGCTTGGTCACCACAGTCGCCACGCCGGCAAAATGTCCGGGCCGCACGGCGCCTTCCAGTTCGCTGCCGAGCGCCGGCACGTCGACCACGGTCTGCATCGGCCGCGGATACATCTCCTCGACATCAGGAGCAAAAAGAAGATCGACGCCGGCAGCCGACAGCATGGCGCTATCCCTCTCGAGGTCCCGGGGATAACGCGAGAGATCCTCGTTCTGGCCGAATTGCAGCGGGTTGACGAAGATGGAGGCGATAACGGCATCGTTCTCGCTCCGTGCGCGTGCGACCAGCTCCATATGGCCGGCATGAAGAAATCCCATCGTCGGCACGAAGCCGAGCGTCCGGCCTTCATTCTTGATCGCCGCGATATGCTCCCGCAGCTCGGCAATCCCTGTCACGACACGCATCTTTCAACCTCCCGGAAAGCGGTGGCGGATAGAAGTTGATTTCACGCGAAGCGTCAATTACCGGCTCAGGATAATATCGATTAGCAAGAGCTGAAACTGTTTTCAGCTTACCATGAGTAACGCGGCGCCGCCTCCCTGCATCCGAACGCCCTTTATCAGCTTCATCATTCCTTCACGGCGCCGGTCATCGACGAGACGTAGTAGTCGACGAAGAAAGAATAGAGGATCACTACAGGCAGCGAACCGAACAACGCGCCGGCCATCAGCGAACCCCATTCGAACACGTCGCCGCGCACCAGTTCCGTCAAAACACCGACAGGAATTGTCTTGTTTTCCGACGACTGGATGAAGGTGAGGGCGTAGATGAACTCGTTCCACGAGAGCGTGAAGGCGAAAATGCCGGCCGATATCAAGCCGGGGACAGCAAGCGGGAGGATGATCTTCACCAGGATCTGCCAGCGGTTTGCGCCATCGACCAGGGCACTTTCCTCGAGCTCGAACGGAATCGAACGGAAATAGCCCATCAGCAGCCAGGTGCAGAAGGGAATGAGGAAGGTCGGATAGGTGAAGATCAGCGCCAGCCTGGAATCATAGATTCCCAGCTTGAACACGATGAAGGCCAGGGGAATGAAGAGGATCGAAGGCGGCACGAGATAAGCGAGAAAGATCAGGAGCCCCACCGGGCGCGAGCCGGTAAAGCGCACACGTTCGATCGCATAGGCCCCCAAGACGGATGCCACGAGCGACAGCGCCGTCGAGCCGACCGCAACCACCATCGTATTCCACAGCCAGCCCGGATAAGACGTTTCGAAGAACAGATATTTGATATGATCGAGCGTCGGGCCGACGACCCAGAAGGGGCTGTAGTTGCTGTAGTCGGTCAGCTGCGCGTTCGGCTTAACCGCAGTGATCGCCATCCAATAGAACGGAAAGAGCAGCACGAAGACGAAGACCGCCATCGGCAGATAGAGCATGACGATGCGCCGAGGCAGGCGATTGAGATAACCCATGCCCTCGACATTGTCGGTCAGAACCCGGTCGGTGGCGTTGACGTTGGCGTTCATGATTTTCTCCCGAGCTTAATCCTGGCCGCCCTGCTGCCATTTGCGGCGCTGCAGACCGAAGAAGCTGAACATGATTGCGGCAAGCAGGAAGGGGATCATTGCCACCGCAATGGCGGCCCCCTCGCCCAGTTGGCCGCCTGGAATACCGCGCTGGAAGGACAGCGTCGCCATCAGATGCGTCGCATTGACCGGCCCGCCCTTGGTCAGCACGTAGATGAGCTGGAAATCGGTAAACGTGAAAAGCACGGAGAATGTCATCACGACCGCGATGATCGGCGTCAGCATCGGCAGCGTCACATACCGAAATCGCTGCCAGCTCGTTGCGCCGTCCAGAGATGCCGCTTCCTGAAGCGAGGCGGGGATGGTCTGCAGCCCTGCGAGCAGGGAGATCGCGACGAACGGAATGCCGCGCCAGACGTTGGCGACGATGACCGAGATCCGCGCATTGGTGGGATCGCCGAGAAAATTGATCGGTGCATCGATCAGGCCCATCTGCATCAGCGACCAGGAAATGATCGAGAATTGGGCATCGTAGATCCACCAGAAAGCCAGCGCCGAAAGAACCGTTGGAACTACCCACGGCAGAAGCACGATCGCACGGAAGAACGACTTGAATGGCAGATGCTGGTTGAGGAGCAGAGCCAGCCACAGGCCGAGCACGAATTTCATGACGGAGGCGACAAACGTGTAAAGCAGGGTGTTGAATACCGACAGCCAGAAGACGGAGTCGCTGGCAAGGTACTGATAGTTTTCCAGCCCGATGAAGATACCGTCGCGCCCGATCCTGGTGTCGGTGAAACCAAGCCAGACCCCGAGCCCCAGCGGGTAGGTGAGAAAACAAACCAGAAAGATGGCCGCCGGCAGCATGAAGAGGAAGCCGAGCAGATTGTTGTTCTGCATGAGTGATGCGATCGGGCTGCGCGTCGCCGTATCCCCGGATGTCACGGTCGCCATGGTGTATCTCCTGATGGACAATCGCAGCATGCCGTCGCCGGCATGCTGCAGACTTCAAGCGGGATCAAACCCGGTAGTAGCGATTTGCCCGGCGCTCTGCTTCCTTCATGGCGTCTTCCGGCGTCATCTGGCCGGTGACGGCGACGGCGAACATGTCGACCAGCACGTAATCGGCCATCACGCCTGCCGAGGCATAACCCAGCGGGCCGGCATAGCCGTTCGGCCGGAGCGTTTCGGAAGCGCGGGCATACGGCGCATGAACCGGATCGGCGGTCCAGACCGGATTGTTTGCGAAAGCCTTGAGCGGCTGGCAGCAATAGGCGCTGGAACCCTCGATCCAGGCGTTCATCTGGTCGCCTTCCATCATGAACTTGATGTAGGCCTTGGCCGCTTCCGGATACTTGGTATGGCTGAAGAGCAGCAGTGAGCTCGTCTGGTGCAGCTCGACACTCTTGCCGACCGGGCCGATCGGGAAGTTGGTCGTTCTGATATCGGCGGCGATCTCCGCGAGCTTCGGATCCTTCTTCGCGGCATAATAGACCGACACGCCGTTGGCGATCAGCGAAACCTGCCCGGCAAGGAATGCACGGTTGTTGTTGATGTCCTGCCAGCTTTCCGTGCCCGGAATGAACGTCGCATAGAGCTCCTTCGCGTAGTTGATAGCTGCCAGCGTCTCAGGGCTGTTGATCGTCACCTTGCCGCTTTCGTCCACCATCTTGCCGCCATGGCTCCAAAGCAGCCAATGGGCATAGTTGTTGCCGTCGCCGACGGCCTTGCCGTGCGGGAATCCGGCCGGTGTGCCCTTTGCCTTCATCGCCTTGCAAAGCTCGAGGAAGCCTGCGGTGTCCTTCGGGAATTCGCTGAAGCCCGCGGCCTTCATATGGCTGTCGCGGTAGACGACGGCGTTGCCGATCGCCGTCAGCGGCATGGCAATGAACTTGTCATCGTGGGTTGCGTAACCGCGCAAGCCGTCATACCAGCCGCCGTATTTGTTGCCGAGGTAGTTGGCAAGCTCGGTCAGGTCGACCAGTTTGTCAGGATATTGGTGGGCGTCGTCGAACCAGCACATCACCATATCAGGACCGGAGCCGACATTGGCGGCGACAGCGGCCTTCGGACGGATGTCTTCCCAGCTCTCCTTGTCGATGCGAACCTCGACACCGGTCGCCTCGGTAAACTTCTTCGTGTTTGCAAGCCAGGCATCCTCGTCTCCCTTGACGAAGGGCGTCCAGCGCAGAAGCCTGAGGCTCGCGCCCGCTTCCGGCTTGTAGCTCGGTTCAGCCTGGGCGAAAGACGGGCGTAGGCCGAACGGCGAGAGGCCCGCCATACCGGCGGCGGCTGCCGAAGCTGCAAGAAAGTCACGTCTCTTCATGTTACTCCTCCTTTGAAGAGCGGGAGCAAGGTCTCCGGCATCCACCGTCCCGCTTGGTGAATGGCGGCTGTCTCATCCGGATCAGCCGGATGCATCCGCATTGACCGGTGGGCGGGAGGTCTCCTCTTCCTCCCGCCCAACAGCCGATACGGTATCAAGCACTCAGTCTCTGGCCGCTTTCGGCGTCAAAGAGATGGACGTGTGACGCGTCGATCGAGACCCGTAGAGTGTCGCCGGACCGCGCATTGACACGTTCGCGGAAGATGCAGGTGACATCGCTTCCCGCGAGCTTGCCGATCAGCTGCGTCTCATAGCCCATCGGTTCGATCACGGCGATTTCCACAGGCAGGCCATTGGCGTCGAGCGCGATATATTCCGGACGCAGGCCATAGATGAGGTCTCGCCCTTTTGCGCCGGCTGGCGGATTTGCGACCGGCAGAACGGTCCCGTCCGAAGCGATGAACTGATTGCCGTTCTCAGGATTGAGGCGACCCTTGATCATGTTCATCGCGGGCGAGCCGATGAAGCCGGCAACGAAAAGATTGGCCGGCCGGTCATAGAGATCGAGCGGCGCTCCGACCTGTTCGACCACGCCGTCATGCATGACGACGATCTTGTCGGCCATCGTCATCGCCTCGATCTGATCGTGGGTGACATAGACCGTCGTGGTGCCGAGGCGTTGATGAAGCTCCTTGATCTCCGAGCGCATGGCAACGCGGAGCTTGGCGTCGAGGTTGGAGAGCGGCTCGTCGAAAAGGAAGACCTGCGGATCGCGTACGATCGCCCGGCCCATCGCAACGCGCTGCCGCTGGCCGCCGGAAAGCTGGCGCGGATAGCGTTCCAGAAGTTTGGTGAGGCCGAGAATCTCGGAGGCTTTCTTGACGCGCTGGTCCATGTCCGCCTTCGCCGAGCCCTTGAGCTTCAGCGAGAAGGCCATGTTCTGCGCCACCGTCATGTGCGGGTAGAGCGCGTAATTCTGAAATACCATCGCGATATCGCGCTCGCCGGGTGCCAGCCTGTTGACGACGCGGCTGCCGATGCGGATTTCACCTGCGGAGATATTCTCAAGCCCGGCGAGCATTCGGAGAAGGGTCGACTTGCCGCATCCGGACGGTCCGACAAGGATCACGAACTCCCCATCGGCAACCTCGATGTTCACACCCTTGATGACCGGGACCGCCCCGAATGATTTCTTGACATCGATGAATTCGACACCTGCCATAAAAGCTCCTCCCAGAACCTGTTTTGCCTGCAACTGCCGATAATCCTCTCCTCCAGGATATTCGGCGGCAATGCGCAAGCCAATTCGACTTCGGTATGACCTATCCCCTGCCCACAAGCGGCATCTTCGTCGCCATCACGGTCATGGAAAGGACGTTGGCCTCCAACGGCAGACTTGCCATGTAGACGACCGCGCGGGCGACATGCTCAGCGGGAATGGTCGGCTCGCTGGCGATCTCTCCATTCGCTTGCAGCACACCGGAGCTCATCTTCGACGTCATGTCTGTCGCCGCATTGCCGATATCGATCTGACCGCAGGCGATATCGTAGGGCCGCCCGTCAAGCGCGGTCGATTTCGTAAGCCCCGTGATCGCGTGCTTGGTCGCGGTGTAAGGGGCGGAATTCGGGCGTGGGGTGGTTGCCGAGATCGAACCGTTGTTGATGATGCGGCCGCCGCGCGGCTCCTGCGACTTCATCAGCTTGAAGGCTTGCTGCGTGCAAAGAAAGGCCCCGGTGAGATTGGCCGCAACCACGCCGTTCCACTGGTCGAAAGTGATGTCTTCCAGCGGAATCGCCGGAACGTTGGTGCCGGCATTATTGACGAGGAGATCAAGCCGGCCGAACTCGACTTTGATCCTGCTGAAAAGACCGGCCACCTGCTCGGCGACGCCGATGTCGCACGCGATCGCGCGAACTGTCCCGCCGGTCGCCGCACCAAGGTCGAAAACGGCTTTCTCCAACACGTCGTTCCGGCGGCCGGTGATGACGACGACAAAACCTTCGGCGCTCAATGCCTTGGCGATGTTGTAACCGATGCCGGTGCCACCGCCGGTGACGAGCGCGATCTGGCCTTTTTGCCCGATTGAGGATTCCGCCATTAGATCTTGCCCCCAAGTTCATCATCGATATGGATCTTGATGATCTCGTCGAAATTGGTTTCTGCCTTGAAGCCGAGCGCGGTCGCGCGCTGCGCATCGAAATCTGTCGCCCAGCCGGAAACGATCGAACGAATAACGGGATCAGGCTCGCGGCGGATGAGCTTGACTGCCTTTTCGCCGGCAACGCGGCGCAATGCCTCGATCTCCTCGCCGACAAGTGCCGACAGGCCGGGCATGCTCAGATTGCGGCGCGGCCCGATCCTGGCGGTATCGATGCGCGCGGCATGGATGAAGAAGCCGACGGCCGACCGCGGGCTTGCAAACCAGTGGCGGACATTCTCGTCGACCGGAAGCACGGCTTCCTGACCGACGAGCGGTTCGCGGAGAATGTTCGAGAAAAAGCCGGACGCCGCCTTGTTGGGTTTGCCGGGGCGAATGCAGACGGTGGGTAGGCGAATGCCGATGCCGTCGAAGATGCCACGCCTTGAATAATCGGCGAGCAGGAGCTCGCAGATCGCCTTCTGGGTGCCGTAGCTCGTCAGCGGCGTCGTGAAGAAATCGTCGCCGATCTTTTCCGGGAAGGGCTGTCCGAAAACGGCGATGGATGAGGCAAAGATGAGACGGGGATTATAGGGCTCCTTCTGTCCCTCATGCCGGATGGCTTCGAAGAGCGAGCGCGTGCCATCGAGATTGATGCGGTAGCCCTTGTCGAAATCGGCTTCGGCCTCACCGGACACGATGGCGGCGAGATGAAAGATCAGATCCGGCCGCATACCGGCAAGCCTGACCGCGTTTTCAGCATCCGAGAGATCAAGCGCCAACGCGTTGGCAACGGAGACGAGTGCGTGAGGCACCGGCGGAGCAATGACGTCGACGAGTGTCAGCTTGTCGATGCCGCGGCCGAGCACGTCCGCGTCTGAGCCGAGCTTTTCCACCAATTTGCGGCCGATCATCCCTGCCGCGCCAATAACCATCACATGCATGTTGGCTAACTCCTCCCCGTCCGCTCAAGCCGGCTCGCCGGCGGCAAGCAGAACGCTGGTTGTTTCATAAATACGTGTCAGATGATGCTGGAACGCGGCGACCACGGCATCCCTGTCATGCCGAGCCAAGGCATCCACGATCGCGACGTGGTCGTTGTAACTCGCTTCGATGGCTCCCGGCTGCGACATGGCGTTGCGCCGGTAATTCATCATGTAGGTGTAAAGATCGCTTACGAAGTCGGCGAGTAGTGGGTTGCCGCAGGAGCGATAGATCGCAAGGTGGAATTCGCGATCACAGATCAGAAAGCGCATCGCATCGTCTCCTCCCAGACGCTGCGCTTCCAGCAGGCTCTCGAGCTTTTTCAGTGTTTCGCCGTCGATCCTTTCGGCAGCGTCGCCGACAACCTTGAGCTCGATGTGCAGCCGCGCGGCATGAACCGACTCCAGGTCGTAGCTGTCGATGGCGCTCGGCGATGCAATCGTTACTGTGATGTGGCTGAGATCGACTTTGCCGACACGGCTACGGCTTCCATGCGACACTTCGATTATGCGTTGGGCGGCAAGCATCTGGATTGCGCCGCGCACCGTCTCCCGGCTGACGTGAAGAACATTGGCAAGCTCGCGCTCACCCGGCAACTCATCGCCGGGCCGCAGCATGTTTGTCGCGATCAGCACCATCAGCTTTTCAGCGATGACGTCGCGCGCCGTCTGCCGGGTCAGGCTTCGCCCGACATTCGGCACCTGCGTCAAGATCGGGCTCTCCTCCACGATCCCCCTCCCACTGATCCACTGGTCGGTCCACCAGATCAGTTGCACTAGACAGCCTCCGCATCGGACCCGTCAAGAGGCATTCGTTGCCGCATTGCAGCATGGGTGCTCAGCCGGCCGGTTCTTTTCGATAGGCAAATTTCCGCCGGCGACGTGGTCGAACGACAACACGGCGAGCGCGCTCGCCCCTATCCTGATGGATTGGTTCGGACTAGCTGCATGCGTCATCGGAACAAGCACGATGCTGCGCGCAGAACCGCTTGAGTATCTGCATGTGACAAACGCAAGTGTCCGGGGTCCGCTCCCGCTTAGCACTCTCGCAGTGAGAGTGCTAACTTTTTGCTATGCCCTCTTGAAATTGGAGAAAACGGGAGCAGTTTTTTTCCGAGACCCGAGGATGCTTGCCACCCCGGACTGGTCAGGCGGTTCCGGGGAATGGAACATCGATCATCATCGTTTACCCGTGGAGGAGAACATGACGTTCCGACCGCTACATGACCGCATTCTCGTTCGCCGCGTCGAATCTGAAGACAAGACCAAAGGCGGCATCATCATTCCGGACACAGCGAAAGAAAAGCCGCAGGAAGGCGAAGTGATCGCCGTTGGCCCCGGCGCACGCACAGAAGCCGGCCAGTTGCAGCCACTCGATGTCAAGGCCGGCGACCGCATCCTGTTCGGCAAGTGGTCCGGCACCGAGATCAAGATCGACGGAGAAGATCTTCTGATCATGAAGGAGAGCGATGTAATGGGGATCATCGAAGGGGAGGCTGTCGATACCAAGGCCGCCTAACGGCTCTCAGGCTGACGTGGTTTCATAGCAGGCTGCTTTATGGAGGAACAAAGACATGGCTGCTAAAGAAGTTAAATTCCATACCGAGGCGCGTGAACGCATGCTTCGCGGCGTCGACATACTTGCTAATGCCGTAAAGGTCACGCTCGGTCCGAAGGGCCGCAACGTCGTTATCGACAAGTCCTTCGGCGCTCCGCGCATCACCAAGGACGGCGTGTCGGTCGCCAAGGAAATCGAACTCGAAGACAAGTTCGAAAACATGGGCGCCCAGATGCTGCGAGAAGTGGCTTCCAGGACCAGCGATGTGGCAGGCGACGGCACCACGACTGCGACCGTTCTCGCCCAGGCAATCGTCAGAGAAGGTGCCAAGGCTGTTACGTCCGGCATGAACCCGATGGATCTGAAACGCGGTATCGACCTCGCTGTTGCCGAAGTCGTCAAGGAACTGAAGAACAAGGCGCGGAGTATCTCCAACAACGCCGAAATCGCCCAAGTCGGCTCCATCTCGGCCAATGGCGATGACGAAATCGGCCGCTTCCTTGCCGAAGCAATGCAGAAGGTCGGCAACGAAGGCGTTATCACCGTCGAAGAAGCCAAGACTGCTGAAACCGAACTCGAAGTCGTCGAAGGCATGCAGTTCGACCGCGGCTACCTGTCGCCGTACTTCGTCACCAATCAGGAAAAGATGCGGGTCGAGCTTGAGGATCCCTACATCCTGATCCACGAAAAGAAGCTCTCCAACCTGCAGACCATGCTCCCGGTTCTCGAAGCCGTCGTGCAATCCGGCAAGCCGCTCCTCATCATCGCTGAAGACGTCGAAGGCGAAGCTCTTGCTACGCTCGTCGTCAACAAGCTGCGGGGTGGCCTGAAGATTGCTGCCGTCAAGGCTCCGGGCTTCGGCGACCGCCGAAAGGCCATGCTCGAAGACATCGCGATCCTGACTGCCGGTACGATGATTTCCGAAGATCTCGGCATCAAGCTCGAAAACGTCACCCTCGACATGCTCGGCCGTGCCAAGAAAATCGTGGTGGAGAAGGAAAACACCACTATCATCGACGGTGCTGGCCAGAAGACTGACATCGAAGGCCGCGTTGCCCAGATCAAGGCCCAGATCGAGGAAACGACCTCCGACTACGACCGCGAGAAGCTGCAGGAGCGTCTTGCCAAGCTCGCTGGCGGCGTTGCCGTCATCCGCGTCGGCGGGTCGACGGAAATCGAAGTGAAGGAAAAGAAAGACCGTGTCGACGATGCGCTGCATGCGACCCGGGCCGCGGTCGAGGAAGGAATTCTACCTGGCGGCGGCGTCGCATTGCTCAGGGCCGTCAAAGCTCTCGAAAACCTCCAGGCGGCCAATACGGACCAGCGGGTCGGTGTCGATATCGTCCGCCGCGCGATTGAAGCCCCGGCGCGCCAGATCGCTGAGAATGCCGGCGCCGAAGGTTCGATCGTCGTAGGCAAGTTGCGCGAGAGCAATGACTTCTCGTTTGGCTGGAATGCGCAGACGGGCGAGTATGGCGACCTCTATGCGATGGGCGTGATCGACCCTGCAAAGGTCGTGCGCACTGCGCTTCAGGATGCCGCCTCCGTTGCAGGCCTTCTGGTGACGACCGAAGCCATGGTGGCGGAGAAACCCAGGAAAGAATCGGCCGTTCCCGCCATGCCTCCCGGAGCCGGGATGGACTTCTAGCCTGGCTTTCGGCCCGCCTGATCATGCGGGCCGAAAGCCTTTGGTGGCCAAATGGTTTAGACGATCATCAAGCGCGCCCATCCGCAAATTGCTATCCTTGCGTGCATACCGATATATCCGCTTGGTTCCCATGATTAATTAACTTTCGCCCAGCCTTACGTCCTAACCACAATTGATTATTTCGGTTGGCTATTGTTTTCGCTAAGGTGACTGGGTGCGGTTCTGGAACTGCATCTAGTGATAACTACCTGCCATGACTTGTTGTTTAGCCTAATCTTTATTAGCGTACATTCGTAACATTAGAGTGCTGGGGAAAACTAATGACGATCGACGAAATGGTTGATCTGCAAAAGCGCGGATCGCGCGCTCGCGTTCTCGGATTCAAGCTTTCGGACAACCCTTACTTGCATCCGGAAAGAATGCTGGGCCACACAGCCGAAGCGCTTGCCGAATGGCTCGCGAGATATGATGCCTGGAAACTGGGTTGGGAAACCGAGCACGCCATACAGGCGGTCAATCGACGTGACGCCGTGCCTTTCGAGATCGAGAGTAATCGATCCCGCGGGGCCGTTTTCCATTAAGCCTTTTAGATCGCTTCATAGCGAGGATACCGATGGCGCGCCGTTACAGCTTACGCATCGACAACGATCTCTGGTCCATCATCGACATCGCGACGCAAGATCCTGCGAAGCTCGATGGCGTTGTGCTCTCCCGCATGCCTCCAGGGGAAGCTCGCCAGATGTTAAAGATCCTCAAGAACATTGAGCGCCTACGGGGTTTCTCTACGAAATACGCCGCATCGACTACTCGAATATCCAGATTGTCCCAGACGGCAAAACGTGCTGCCGTATCTCCATGGTTGCGCACCAACACATAGCCAACGCCCCCAAGAGGTTCATCTCTCCTCCTTCAGCCCGGCATCTGCAGCGGCGGCACTTCGACTTGCCATCAAGTGCAAGAAGGTATTTAATTCCAGTGACATCTCTTCACTCGTGCGAACGGCTCGATCTGTCTTGAAGCCAAAGCATTCGTGACTCGCCGTTCGGCAAGTTACCAGAGGAGATGCAGCCACTTCTTCATGCGTTCTGTCGCAGGGAGTGAACCATGGCCCAAGCCAAAAGAACCATCGAGTTGGCGAGATCGACAGTAGCGTGTGGCTGTCATGCATGCGCTTTCTTCCATACCAGGGACGAAGAGTACCAAATCCTCCTGCCTTTTGTGAAAGACGGTCTGGAGAGGGGCGATAAGACCTTCCAGTTTGTCGACAAGGCGCATCGAGCGGAGCGTCTTGCGCGCCTGAGAGAGAGCGGCATCGACATAGCGGACGCCCAGCAAAACGGGCAGTTTGATATGCTTTCCTGGGAGGACGGCTATTTGCGCGACGGGCGCTTCGATCAGCAGGCGATGCTCGCACTGCTGGAAGACCTGTTCAGTGCCGCTAAGAAGCAGGGCTTCGGCTTGACCCGGCTGTGGGCGAACATGGAATGGGCGCTCTCAGAGCTGCCGGGTGTGCACGACATCGTCGAGTACGAGTCGCGGCTGAATTATATCCTGCCGAATTACGACCAGGTGACCGTCTGCACCTATGACCTGACAAGGTTCAGTGCCGCCGTCACAATGGACATTCTGCGCACCCATCCTCAGGTGATCATTGGGGGAATCCTGCGGGAGAATCCATACCACGTGCCACCGGACGAATTGCTCAACGAGGTGCGTGGCCGAGGCGCCTCAGCGCATTGAGGGCCAGCGCGGCGGGGGAAAATGCCGACGAGACCGGTCATGCCGCGAGTGCAGGCGCTCTCCGATCCAACGGAGTTGCGTCGTTGCATGCGTGACCTCCTCGCGCTTTCCGCGCTGCCGGCAATCTTGCAGAGCGACGATCCGTATCAGATGGCCGACAGCATCGCAGCAGCGCTCGTTTCGATGCTCGACTCGGAATTCGTTTACATCTCCCTTCACGGAACACGCGATGGTCCGCTGATCGAGATCGCACGGGCCGACGGGCGGAGCGCTGCCGGTTCACTGGAGGCAATTCGCGCGGTGCTGCCTGAGATCTTGCCGACACTCTCATCCGAGCGCCAGTTGGCGGTCGCCAATCCCGTTGGAGGGGGAACGGCGAGCATTGCTGTTGCGCCGATCGGACTGGGTGGCGACTCGGCGATCGTCGTAGGTTCGCAGAGACCGGACTTTCCGACCCCCAATGAACGGCTTCTCCTCGGGATCGCGGCCAATGAAGCCACCGTTGCATTGCAACGGTGGCAGGCGGAGACGGAAGAGAGGACCCGGCAGACCGAAGAGGAACTTCGACTCGTCATTGACACCATCCCTGCGCTGGTTTCGAGCGCTCTGCCCGACGGCTCTGTCAACTTCGTCAACAAGCGCTTGATCGAATACACAGGTCTTCCTTTGGAGGAGGTCAAGGGATGGGGCTGGACGGTTTCGTGGCATCCCGATGACCGCGCAACGCTCCTGGAGAAATGGCGTGCTGCCTTGGGAGCGGGAGACCCTTTCACGCTGGAAGCACGCGTGCGGCGGGCCGATGGAGAATATCGGTGGTTCCTGTGCAGCACGGTGCCGCGGCATGATGACCTCGGAAACATCGTCACCTGGTACGGAACGATCACTGATGTGGAGGATCGCAAGCGGGCCGAGGAGGCGGAGAAAGCGCTGCATCAGGCGCACGCGGACCTCGCCCATCTTACGCGCGTCTCGACTCTCGGGGAGCTGACGTCGTCGATTGCCCATGAGGTCAACCAGCCGCTCGCCGCGGTCGTCGCCAACGCCAATGCCGCTTTGCGCTGGTTGGGCACCCAGCCGCCCAATCTGGAAGAGGCCCAGGATGCGCTCGCCCGCATCAGCAGGGACGGCAACCGAGCCGGCGACGTCATCCGCCGCATCCGGGCCCTCGTCAAGAAAGCGCCGCCGCGGAAGGACCGGCTGGACATCAATGAAATCATCATCGACGTGATCGCCCTCACCCGCAGCGAGGTGCTGAAGAATGGCGTCTCGCTGGAGACCCGGCTCGCAAGGGATCTTCCGCCCATCCGCGGGGATCGAGTCCAACTGCAACAAGTGATCCTTAACTTTATCATCAACGCAGTCGAAGCGATGAGCGGAGTAACGGAGCGGCCCCGAGAATTGGCGATCGACTCCAGTAAGGATGCGTCCACCGGCGTGCTTGTTACGGTGCGCGATTCCGGCCCAGGCCTCGAACCTGAGAGTTTTGACCACCTCTTCGATGCTTTTTATACGACCAAGCCCGGTGGCATGGGCATGGGCCTGTCGATCTGCCGTTCAATCATCGAAGCGCATGGCGGCCATGTGCAGGCGGCGGCGAATGTCCCCCAAGGCGCCGTCTTTCGGTTCAACGTGCCCACGACCTCATTGTAAGTCTATACTTACCAAAAACCGGGAAAATTGGCAGGCGGTGTCAAGCCGTGTAGAAAGAGCCAACACTCTTGCCATGCGGAGATCAATATGAGTGTTCGTCCGCCTCGCGGCCTAAATCCATCGAGTACGACTGAGACAGGTCTCGGTATCCTCGAGTATGAGCTGATGTCGGAACGTGCCTCCGCGCTCGGCCGGCAGGGCCTGAAGGTCGAGGAGGCTCTAGCCGCGCTTCGGAACGGCGAGGCAAAGGGCAAGGTCGGCGTGGAGCAGGAGACACTCGTCGATGCTGCGGCCGAAGCGGTCTGGGCGCTCTTCGTCCATCGCGAGATCTGCGGGCTGCGCAACAGCCGCGACGTCATCCAGCGCTATGGAATTCCAGGCAAGGTGCTTGCCCGCCTTGGCGCGAAGCCGCGGCACGCCTGACACCTGAGCCAGGGCCTTTCAAGCAAATGGAAACAGTTCTGTCTGCGATGTCGGCGCCTATCCTATCGTTTCTGGATGTGGCAGGTCGCGGCTGCGAATGAAATGTCACCCTTGATTTCGCGCATCGCCATCGAGGTTATGGTTCGACGCACGCCGGGCAACCGGCTCAGTTCCTCTCGCAGCATGCAGTCGAGAGCGGCCATGTCGACGGTAACGACATGCAGCAGATAGTCGGCCTCCCCGGTCGTCGCGTGGCATCGCCAGATCAGCGGATGTCTGATTACAGCCTCTTCAAACTCTTCCGATAGTTCAAAATCGATTGATACTTGGATAAAGGCCTCGATGCCGAAGCCGAGTTTTGCGGGATCCAGCCGGGGCGTATAGCCGCGAATGATGCCGGCATCCTCCAGCGCCTTCACGCGCTTCCAACATGGTGTCTTGCTGAGGCCGACGGCTTCAGCAAGACCCGCAAAGGAGATGCGGACATCCGCCTCAAGCGCGCTGACGATCCTTCGATCCAGATTATCCAAAGTCATCTGTTCCATGTTTTGCCGTAGGCCGTCACAATCATTCTCCCATTGGCATCATCAGGATAACAGAAAGGAACAATGTTCAAGCAAAAAGCGATTAATGTGACGGTGGGCACAGCGCAGCAGGACCGGCGCAAATGCTGGCAGAAGGAGCCGCCGCCATGCAAAAGGAAGAATATTACGCCCGCATCGAAACGCCCGAGATCCGCGACTACGGCGTCTATCTCCAATGCGACAAACTACTCGACTGTCAAAAGCCGCTGGCGGAGATGGCGAATGCTGACGAGCTGCAGTTTCAGATCGTCCATCAGGTCGAAGAGCTATGGATGAAGCTCATCGCCTATACGCTCGTCGACGTCTTGGATTTCATGGAAAAGCAGAATACCCATCGCGTCGTCACGCTTATGGGACGCGTTCATCGCCTGATGCGGATGATGACGGCGCAGCTCGACCTTCTCGAAACCATGTCGCCGAAAGAATACCAGCAGATCCGCCTTCAGCTCGGCAATGGCAGCGGCCAGGAGTCGCCGGGCTTCAAACTCTTGTTGCGTATGCCGCCGGATCTCTGGCGAGCCTTCAAGAGTGCCTATCTCGATGGCCGCGGCCTTTCAGTCGAGGATATCTATGATGCAAGATATGACCATGGCGACAGCTATGTTGTCGCCGAGGCGCTGATTGAATTCGACGAATTGTTTCAGAAATTCCGCGCCAACCATCTCTATCTGATCCACCGCTCGATCGGGCTCGGGTCGAAATCGCTGAAAGGCCGCCCGGTCGACCTGCTGCGGGCCGGCGCGCAGCACCGGTTTTTCCCCGAGCTTTGGGATATCCGCCGCGAGATGACGGATCGTTGGGGCAGCCAGTATGGTGTGGTCCGAGACTCCATCAGCCTCCCGGAAGCGGGTGCCGAATAGGCCCAGTCCGTTCCGTCCAGCTGGTCCCCGCAACACGGCCCGGCGAAGCAGCATGCTCGGGGCATGGCGCAGCGGCCCGTGGCGGGTTGATTTTCCGCCATTATCTTCCGCTCTCGTCTCGGACGTACACCAGGTATGCCCATCGCAAAGCCTCGATCCAGACGCAAAATCTTTCTGGCAGAACGATTCCGTTTGAACTTGGAAGGCTCTAAGCCTTCAGGATTGCGGAAAAGCGCGGGTCGAAGGCATGGCCGATCGGCTCGGCGGCAGCACCGCGGGCAACCGTCCAGGGATCTGTCATGCCGAGCTGAAGTCGCGGCAGGATACGATCGGGACGGTCCGCGTTGGACGGCAGCAGCGGCTGCATGGCGGCCAGCAGCCGCGTTGCCAATGCCTCCGGCGCGCCGCACAGAATGACCGTCTGCGGATCGAAGACTGTTTCAATCAGGTGAACGCTCCAGCGCAGGTCCGCAGCCGCCTCCTTCACCCAGGCGCGGATTTTTGGATCGTCCTTTGCCGCGCGCTCCCCGATGAGCGTGTAGATATCGGGCGCCATCGGATCGACACCGAGATGCTGGTAGAGCGAGGCGAGCGAGGCGCGATGTTCCAGCGGTGTCTGCCTGCCGCCCGATGTGAGGAGCGCCATGCCGATTTCGCCGGCATTGCCATGAGCGCCGCTATAAAGTTCGCCGCCAAGAATCAGGCCGGCGCCAATGCCGTATCCGACGTAGAGACAGACGGCATCGTCGAGCCCGTGAGCCCTGCCAACCATGCGCTCGGCCGTTGCGCAGGCTGCCGCGTCGTTCTGAAGGCTGACATCGAGGCCCGTACCCGTAGCCAGCGTTTCCAGCAGCGGAAAGCGCTGCCACGCGCCCATCACCCAGGGATCGTAGTCGTCCTCCTTGATCCCGAAGGGGCCGGGCATTGCGACGCCGAGGCCAACCAGCCGCTTGTCCGCCTGCGTGACCAGCCGCTTCAACTCGCCGCGAACGTCGTCGAGGAGCTGCAGGACGACCGGCGTTCCGGTGGCCGGCCCGCCGGCAGGAAGATTGGCTTCCTTCTTGACGAGACCATTGCCGACCAGGTCGACCGCAATTGCCCGCGTGATGTGGCGGTCGATCTGCAGACCGATGGCGAAGGCACCCTCCGGCACCAGCCCGTAGGGCGTCGACGGCTGCCCTCTACCGCGGCGCACCATCTCCTGCGAAGAGACGAGGCCGATATTTTCCAGCTCTTCGATGATGTTGGAAACGGTCTGCTTCGTCAGCAGCGTGGCGCGCGAGAGATCGGCCCGCGACAACGCGCCGTTCAGGCGCAGCGCGTCGATGATCACCCGCCGGTTATGGGCGCTGGTGCCTTCGTGGTTCGTTCCGCTCGTGGCCCTGATCGGGCGAATATCGTTCATCCGTTTTTGCCTCTTGACATCAGTAAAATATTGAAGAACTATTTAGTCAATACAATTGACTAAAAAAGAAACCGAAGAGTTTCAGGGAACGCAGGGGCATTGCCCCGTCGGCGATCCGATCAGGTTTGGCACCCGGCCTGCCGGTTGCCCCTTCGATAGCCAACGGCGACAGGAGCCGCCGTTGGAAAATCGCGTGACTGTCAAAAAACTGGAGGCTGGAATGTTGAAATCATTAAACAAAACGCTGGTCGGCGCCGCGCTGATCGGCGCGTCCTTTGCATCGCATGCATTTGCCGAGACAACCCTGAACGCTCTCTTCATGGCCCAGGCCGCCTACAGTGAGGCGGACGTGCGCGCCATGACGGACGCCTTCACCAAGGCCAACCCGGACGTCAAGGTCAATCTTGAATTTGTCCCTTATGAAGGACTGCACGACAAGACCGTTCTGGCCCAGGGTTCCGGCGGCGGCTACGACGTCGTGCTGTTCGACGTTATCTGGCCGGCCGAATACGCGAGCAACAACGTTCTGGTCGACGTCTCCTCGCGCATCACCGACGAGATGAAGAAGGGCGTACTGCCGGGCGCCTGGACGACCGTACAGTACGATGGCAAGTACTACGGAATGCCGTGGATTCTTGATACCAAATACCTGTTCTACAACAAGGAAATCCTCGAGAAGGCCGGCATCAAGGCACCGCCGAAGACCTGGGACGAGCTCGCCGAGCAAGCCAAGGCCATCAAGGACAAGGGCCTTCTGGCCACCCCGATCGCCTGGAGCTGGTCGCAGGCCGAAGCGGCGATTTGTGACTACACGACGCTCGTCAGCGCCTATAAGGGCGATTTCCTGAAGGACGGCAAGCCGGACTTTCAAACCGGCGGCGGCCTCGATGCCCTAAAGTACATGGTGTCGAGCTACACCTCCGGCCTGACCAACCCGAACTCTAAGGAGTTCCTGGAAGAGGACGTCCGCAAGGTCTTCCAGAATGGTGATGCCGCCTTCGCCCTGAACTGGACCTACATGTACAACATGGCGAACGATCCGAAGGACAGCAAGGTTGCCGGCAAGGTCGGCGTTGTTCCGGCCCCTGGTGTTGCGGGCAAGAGCGAGGCTTCGGCCGTCAACGGCTCGATGGGCCTTGGTGTCACGACCGCCAGCAAGCATCCGGATGAGGCTTGGAAGTACATCGCCTTCATGACGTCGCAGGCGACGCAGAACGAGTATGCCAAGCTTAGCCTGCCGATCTGGGCCTCGTCCTATGACGATCCGGCTGTGACCAAGGGACAGGAAGAGCTGATCTCGGCTGCCAAGGTTGGTCTTGCCGCCATGTATCCGCGTCCGACGACGCCGAAGTACCAGGAGCTTTCGACCGCGCTGCAGCAGGCGATCCAGGAATCGCTCCTCGGCCAGTCTTCGCCGGAAGACGCCCTGAAATCTGCTGCCGAAAACAGCGGCCTCTAAGACGTGTACCCGGGCGGCGCCTGCCGCCGCCCGCTCCCGATCCTGTCCGATGAATGAAAAAAGGTGGCCCTGCCATGTCCGGCACCTGGATGACAACCCGCGCCTGGCTCTTGATGCTGCCGCTGCTTGTGGTGATGGTCGCCGTGATCGGGTGGCCTCTCGTCGACACTGTCGGCCTTTCGTTCACGGATGCGAAGCTTGTCGGCACCGGCGGCAATTTCGTCGGCATCGACAACTACGTGAAGATGCTCTCGGGTTCGAATTTCCAACGCACATTGATCACGACGACATGGTTCGCGATCATATCCGTTGCCGCAGAAATGGTGGTCGGCGTGCTTGCCGCGCTGCTGTTGAACCAGGAGTTTCGCGGACGCGGCGTATTGCGAGCGCTCATGATCCTGCCTTGGGCGCTTCCGACAGTCGTGAACGCGACGCTGTGGCGGCTGATCTACAATCCGGAATATGGTGCGCTCAATGCGGCACTGAGCCAGGTTGGCCTCATCGATGCCTATCGCTCATGGCTCGGCGAACCCGGTACCGCGCTGACGGCACTGATCGTCGCGGACTGCTGGAAGAACTTTCCGCTGGTGGCGCTGATTGCCCTCGCGGCCCTGCAGGCGGTGCCCCGCGAGATCACTGCGGCCTCACTGGTTGATGGCGCGGGGCCGTTTGCCCGCTTCCGCTTTGTGATCCTGCCCTATCTCGCCGGCCCGCTGATGGTGGCGCTGGTGCTTCGCACGATCGAGGCTTTCAAGGTCTTCGACATCATCTGGGTCATGACCCGTGGTGGGCCGGCAAACAGCACGCGCACGCTCTCCATCCTCGTTTATCAGGAGGCCTTCTCGTTCCAGCGGGCCGGTTCCGGCGCATCGCTTGCGCTCATCGTCACGCTGCTGGTGACGCTGCTTGCCGTCGCTTATGCCACCCTGGTCCGAAAGACGGCGGGGGGTGCGGCCTGATGGAACGCAAGAGCCCCTATTTCACCGCTTTCATTTACGTCTGCGCGCTGCTGCTGGCGGCCGTCATCCTGGCGCCGATCTTCTGGCTCTTCATCATGAGCATATCGCCGGCCGCCGATCTTGCTGCCAAGCCGCTGCGCTGGTGGCCACACACGGCCGATTTCTCTCGTTACCAGCTGCTGCTTTCCACGCTGGAAAACAGTGCCGGTGCGGCCTTCACCGCATCGTTGCGCAACAGCATCGAGGTCGCCGGCATGGCGACGGTCGCGGCGATCGCGCTTGCCATTCCGGCCGGTTGGGCCGTGTCGCGCACGCCGTCAATCGGGTGGTCGCTCTCCATGGTGATTGCAACCTATATGCTGCCGCCGGTCGCGCTTTCCGTCCCGCTCTACATGGGCCTTGCTTATCTCGGCATGCTCAACACCGTCTTCGGTCTGGCGCTCGTCTATCTGACGATCCTCGCGCCGTTTACGACCTGGCTGATGAAATCCGGCTTCGATTCCATTCCCAGGGAGATCGAATCCGCTGCGATGATCGACGGTGCGGGTCTTTTCCAGACACTGAGGATCCTCACCCTGCCGCTTGCCATGCCGGTCGTGGCGACATCCGCACTCTTTGCGTTCCTGCTTGCCTGGGATGAATTCTTCTATGCGCTGCTGTTCACGTCCGACCAGCGCGCCAAGACGCTCACCGTCGCCATCGCCGACCTGGCCGGCGGCCGTGTCTCGGATTACGGACTGATCGCGACCGCCGGTGTGCTCGCCGCCCTGCCCCCGGTGCTGATCGGTCTTGTCACGCAACGCGCCTTGATTTCGGGGCTCACGAGTGGCGGCGTCAAGGGATGAACATGACCACAGAGAAAAGCCGCCCGGCAGGTCTTGCCGCGATCGATCGCGAAATGGCTCGGCAGCATGCCGATGCGATAGCGTCTTACGAAGGCACGGGCGAAATGGCCGCCAAAGCTGCCGCGTCGCTGAAGCGCACCGGCAAGCTTCTGCTGCTCGGCATGGGCGGCTCGCACGCCGTCAACCGGGCTGTCGAACCGCTCTATCGCGCAGCCGGTTTCGACGCGATCGCCCTGCCGCTGTCGGAGCAGCTCGGCGAGCCGCTCTCGCTCGAAGGCCGCACCGTCTTCGTGACATCGCAATCAGGTGAAAGCGCAGAGGTCCTGCGCTGGTTCGACGAGACCGGCGCAAATGCGGACACCTTCGGCCTGACGCTGGAGGGTGGCTCCTTTCTGGCGCGAACGGCCCCGTCGCTGGTCGGCGCAGGCGGCACCGAGCTCGCCTTCGCGGCAACGCGGAGCCTGACCGTCACTTTCGCACTGCATCTCGCGATCTTCGCAGCGCTCGAAGAGAATCCGGCAGCAGCACTGGCCGTGCTGCGGGCGCCGCAGAGCCTCGATATCGAACCCGCTCTGGCAGCCCTCAAAAATGTCGCCACGGTCGTCACGTCCGGGCGCCGTTTGCAGGGTGTCGCGGAAGCGCTCGCGCTCGGCCTCACAGAGCTGTCGCGCCGCCCCTGCTTCTCGCTTGAAGGCGGACAGCTTCGCCATGGACCCATGGAAATGCTGGGGCCCTCGATCGGCGTCGTGCTTCTCCGTGGCCAGGATACGACGGCAGGTCTCGTGACCGCCATGGCCGTCTCGGCCGTCGAGACGGGTGCGCCGGTCATCGTCTTCGACTGCTCGGGAGAGGAGCCGGTTGCCGGCGCCGTCACGCTGCCCTTCAAGCCTGCGAGCGGTCTGGCCGCAATTTTTCAGCTGCTGCCGGTTGCGCAGTCGCTGATGATCGCGTTCGCCGATGCACGGGTCGAAAATGCCGGGACGCCAGTCCGCTCCACCAAGATCACCCGGAGCGAGTGAATGAAGCCGCTTACCGTCATCGGCAACGTCAATATCGACCTGATCCTTGGCCCGGCCACCCCCTGGCCGAAGGCCGGCACTGAAATCATCGTCGATCATGATGAATTGCGCGTCGGCGGGGCAGCCGGTAACAGTGCGCTCGCATGGGAAGGTCTCGGCATCGACTACGAGATCGCCGCCAATGTCGGCGATGATCAGTTCGGCCGCTGGCTGAGCGAGGCGTTCGGCACGCGCGCCAGCAAATGGCCGGTGCGCCCGGAAGGCACAACGCTCTCGGTCGGCATCACGCATCCCGACGGCGAGCGCACCTTCTTCACCACGCGCGGGCACCTGCCCCGCTTCAGCCTAGCCGACGTGCATGCCGTGCTCGATGGGGCCCGGCTTTCCGGCGGCTACGCCCTGCTCTGCGGTTCCTTCCTGACCGACGACCTGACGCGCGACTACGATGCCTTCTTCGACTGGACCGACCAACACCGGATTACGGTCGCCCTTGATACCGGCTGGCCGCTCGACGGCTGGACAGAAGCAAATTGTGCGGCAACGCGGCAATGGCTCTCCCGCTGCGGGGTCGCGCTGCTAAACGAGGTGGAGACGACGACCCTGACCGGCGTCGATGATCCCGCCGTGGCGGCGCGTGTCCTGCGCTCGCATATGCCGTCAGGTGCGATCGTTGTCGTCAAACGCGGTCCCGAGGGGGCGATCGCCATCGATGCCGACGGCAACCTGGTGTCCGCGGCAGCGCCCAAAGTGAGGGTCGTCGATACGATCGGCGCCGGCGACGTCTTCAACGCTGGATTCCTTGCCGCCCTTGCCCGCGGGGAAGCCCTCGCGTCCTGCCTTTCGGCGGGAACCGAGGTGGCATCCCGCGCCATATCCACCCTCCCGCGCAGCTATCGCGCGGCAGAGACATCCGGGAAGGCCGTTTGATGAGCGCGCTCGAAATCCAGAACATCCGCAAGACCTATGGCGACGTCGAGACGCTGAAAGGCATCGACATTTCGCTGGAGAGCGGCGAGTTCCTCGTGCTGCTCGGCTCCTCGGGCTGCGGCAAATCCACGCTGCTCAACATCATTGCCGGGCTGGCAGAGGCAACGAGCGGCGACGTCAGGATCGGCGGCCGGTCGGTGCTTGGCGTTCATCCAAAGGACCGCGACATCGCCATGGTGTTCCAGTCCTACGCGCTCTATCCGAACCTCTCCGTTCATCGCAACATCGGCTTCGGCCTCGAAATGCGCAAGGTGCCCGCGGCGCAGCGCGACGCGGCGGTGCGCGACACCGCGAAGCTCCTGCAGATCGAAGCCCTGCTTGACCGCAAGCCGAGCCAGCTCTCCGGCGGCCAGCGCCAGCGCGTGGCAATCGGGCGCGCGCTGGTGCGAAAGCCGGAGGTCTTCCTCTTCGACGAGCCGTTGTCGAATCTCGACGCAAAGCTGCGCATGGAAATGCGGACCGAGCTGAAGCGGCTGCACCAGATGCTGAAGACCACCGTCGTCTACGTCACCCACGACCAGATCGAGGCGATGACGCTCGCGACCCGCATCGCGGTGATGCGCGACGGCAGGATCGAGCAGCTCGGCACTCCTGAGGAAATCTACAATTCCCCGGCGACGCTCTACGTTGCGACCTTCGTCGGCGCGCCTCCGATGAATCTCCTGAACGCCACCGCCGCGGATGGCGCTCTGAGGATCGATGGCACCTCCACCGTCCTGCCCCTGCCGGCGGCTGCGGCAAAACTCGGTCAAGGCCAGGAAGTCGTACTGGGCATCAGGCCGGAGGCGCTGCGGCTTGCGGAGCCCGGCGCGTTCGAAGCCGTCTGCGAGGTAGCCGAACTCACGGGACCTGAAATGATCGTGACCGCACAGCTCGGGCCGCATCGGCTGATGGCCGCCCTGCCACCCCGAACCGCCATCACGGCCGGCCAGAAGATCGGACTGAACTTCGATCCCGATGCACTGCATCTCTTCGACCGCGCAAGCGGGCGCCGCTGCAGCTGACCGTATAGCGTCTGCCGCCCTTCTGATCGATGAGTCATCGTCAGCGTGCTGACGCCGAGGCCAGAGCCTGTGGACCCGGCGCATTTGCCCGTCGGCCATTAGGGGCATCGACCCGCAGGGCTGGAATTTCTTTCACTTGTCGAACAGGCGCCATCAGGCTCGCACAAGGGCCGAGCGCGAAAGAGGAACCTCGCACCTCGTAATCAAGGCAGCGGAGTAGCGGCCGAAATGGCCGGATCGACCGCGTGTTAGAAGGGCTTGAGAGTTTGAAAAGCGCTGCGCTTTCGATCCAGACGTCTGAAGATCCGCATCTCATCTTCGGCAAAGCTTCCATTGTACGAGCCTCCTATGAAGGAAGGGATCTCTCTCCCCTATGGGACAGTCTCTACGCCCGCGCTTCCGCCAATCCCGCCGACGCCGCGGTGTTCCTGGACGCGTCGATCCTGTTGCACGTGCTCGGTCAGAAAGATGAGGCGGCAGTTAGCCAGCAAGGCGCACTTTCGCTCAGCCGGAAATATCGCATCAGGAACGGACGGGGCACTGGCTTGAACGTCCTGGTTTTCGTGACCGCCGGCGATTTCATGGCGAATACGCCGATCGAATTTCTTCTTGAGGATTCCGACGCGAATATCCTGCTCTACTATGTCGATGCCGACACCAGAGACCTCAGAGATGTTCCGGAGCACGATGTCGCGTTCGTAGCGGTCGGCGAGTCGCCCGCCAATCGTCCGGTGTTGGAAAACCTCGAAAAGCTGCTGGATGCATGGGTCGGCCCCATCATGAACAATGCGCCACGCCTCACCATGGGACTCACCCGGGATGGTGTTGTGGAAGCGCTGAGGGACGAGCCTTCGATACTTGTCCCGGCCGTCGCGCGCGTCTCTCGAAGTGCGGTTGAGCAGCTGGCTTCTGGCGAGATCGAGATCGAAGCAATCCCTGGAATGGGCTCCTTCCCCGTGATTGTCCGGCCAGTGGGCACCCATGCGGGCGAAGGAATGGAAAAAATTTCCTCGCCATCGGAACTTTCGGCTTTCCTGACCGCTCGCGCCGAAAGCGAATTCTATGTCACGCCATTCATCGATTACAGCAGCGAAGACGGAAAATTCCGGAAGCAAAGAATCGCGTTCATCAATGGCAAGCCCTATGCCAGCCATCTCGCGATATCCGACCACTGGATGGTGCACTACTTGAGCGCCGGCATGGCCCAGTACGCCGATAGGCGTGCTGAGGAAGCATCGTGGATGGCCGACTTCGATAGCGACTTCGCGGTGCGCCAAGCGCGCGCCTTTGAAGCGCTTCATCGACGCCTCGGGCTGGACTATTTCGCGATTGATTGCGCCGAGCTTTCCGATGGACGCCTGCTCGTCTTCGAGGCCGATGTCGCAATGATCGTTCACTCGATGGATCCGGAGAGTGTGTTCCCCTACAAAAAGGGACCGATGAGCAAGCTCTTCGCAGCCTTCGAGGATGCGCTGCGGCAGCGCGCGGCGCAAGCGACGTCAACGGCGACGGTCAGGAGCGCTCAGGTAGGATGAAGCCCTTTGAATGCAACCCGCTCAGCATGCCTGCGATCCAGCCGGCCAGAGTTTGGAGCAGGCGCTAGTGCCGATGGAAGCCAAGCTCGACGTCGTGTTCCGTAAGTTATCTGCGGTCCTTCAACATCCCCGGGAGCCATGATGTTTCGGGAAGACAAGCAGCAGCCAGCGATCGTAGGCGGACCGAGCGAGACCTCTTTCAGCCTCGATCCATCGAACTGGGCTGAGTTTCGCCAGACCGCCCATAGCTTGCTGGACGACATTATCACCCACATCGAAACAATCAGGCAGAGGCCGGTATGGCAGAAGCCCGCAGATGAGACACGCGCGCGGTTTGCCCAACCATTGCCGATTGAGTCCCGTGAACTCGGCGATGTCTTGGATGATGTGCGTAGCCACGTCCTGCCGTTCGCGACGGGTAATTTGCACCCGTTGTTCATGGGATGGGTCCATGGCGCGGGCACGCCGATCGGAATGGTCGCGGAGATCGTTTCGGCCGGCCTCAACCTGAACTGCGGCGGCCGCGACCACGTCGGCCTCGAGGTTGAACAACAGATCGTCCGCTGGATGAGTGAGGCTTTGGGATATCCGGGTGGAGCGAACGGCCTGTTCGTCACCGGCTCCTCGATGGCAAACTTCCTCGCCGTGACGATTGCGAAAACCGAGGCGCTGGGTCAATCGGTCCGGGAGACCGGTTTGCGAAGCTGCGACCGCGAGCTTGTAGCCTATACGTCTTCCGAGGCGCATGGATGCATCGCGCAGGCAATGCAGCTCTCCGGCATTGGATCGGCGAATCTGCGGAAGATTGCGGTTGACGCTGCCGGCAGGATGCTGCCGGATGAGCTGTCTGCAACGATTGCGAGCGACCGTGAGACTGGACTCTTGCCCTTTCTCGTCGTGGGCACCGCTGGAACGGTAAACACCGGTGCCATCGACCCGCTTCCGGAAATCGCGGAAATCGCATCCACGGAAGATCTCTGGTTTCACGTCGACGGAGCAATCGGCGCACTGGCCGTATTCTCCCATTCCCTGCGCGACCGGTTCAAAGGCATAGAAAAGTCGGCATCGGTCGCCCTTGATTTTCACAAATGGGGTCAGGTTCCCTATGATGCCGGATTTCTGCTGGTTCGGGACGGCGCTGCCCAAAAGCGGGCCTTCGCGCAGCCGGCCGCCTATCTGCAGCGCGCGGATCGCGGCCTTGCGGCCGGCGAAACATGGCCTTGCGATCTAGGTCCGGACCTGTCGCGCGGATTCCGTGCCTTGAAAACATGGATGACAATCGAGGCGCTTGGAACGGAACGCATCGGAAAGTCGATCGCGCACACCTGCGAGCTTGCGCGCTATCTCGCCGAAAGGCTCAAACGCTACCCGATATTTGAACTGAAGGCGCCCGTTGCGCTCAACATCGTCTGCTTCGGCATTCGCGGCGCGAACGACGATTTTGTTCGAAGCCTGGTCCTGGATATTCAGGAATCGGGCTTTGCCGCGCCTTCCTGGACCACTCTTAACGGCGAACTGGCCGTGCGGTGCGCCTTTGTCAATCACCGCACGACGATCGCTGATGTCGATACATTCATCGAAACGCTCATCCAATACGTGGCAGACCGCGGCGTTTAAGGCGCAAATTGCAATCCGGCGGTTGACCGCGCCCGCTCGTCAGGCTTCCTCGAGTTCCCTCATGCCTAACGCCGCGCGTGCGGCGCGCTCACCGCTCATGAATGCAGCATCGGTCCAGATATATCCCCATTGGCCAAATCTACCGCAATAGTGGATCCCAACCTCATCCAGGTAGCCGTGCACCGTATCGACAGCCGCCTTTCGCTCCAGGTCGAATATGATATTGCCGAACGGAAGCATGATTGCGCTCTGATGGATAATCTCGCGCCTCGATCCGATCAGCCCGCATTTTATGAGCCCATCGATTGCCCGTTCGATCCACTCGTCGGGACTCTCTGTTAGCGGGCGGTATTTTTCACTGAAATAGATTTCCGCCTGCATGCCGCCGCAACCCGGCGGCACGGTCTTCGGCGAAAGATTTCCGCGATAGCTCACGCGGGCGAAGGGTATGTCCTCGTCATAGAAATAAGACCATTGCGGCTTGGTATCGATTGGCCGGTTCAGCCCGACGTTTACGACGACAACCTGGGTGCACGCCAGTTTCGCGGCTGCCTCGCGCACCTCACGCGGTGCATCAATGATCAGGGGAATAAGGACCGGCAGCGGCAGCGACGATATCAATTTTTCAAATGTCGCGGTCGTGCCGTTCCCGAATGACAGCTTCCTGTCTTTAAGATCAATTGCGACCAGTTCATGATCGCAAAATACCTGGGCCTTGTCATAGAATCCCTTGATGAAGGATTCGAAGCCGCCCTCGGTGGGATAGCGAAATTCACTGACATAGAACACGTCGAGCGGCTCATGTTCCAGCGCGCCCCTGAGAACTTCGTCGAGGTTCGGACGATACAGCCGAGGCCCCAACCAGTCTGTCGACATGTTGGCTGCCTCGGTCGTGTGGTACTTTTTGGTATAGACCATCGGAAACGTATTCGCGAAGGTCGGGCCAAACGCTGCCATCAGCCAGTCCTCGTAATTGCGAATCTCCGGATTTGGCTGCTGTCTTGCCTCGATAAAATCCTTGATGCAGTTCACCACGAGATCAGTCGGGAGTCCGTGAAGATTGACTTGAGCCGGATGCTTGATCCAGTAACCCTGCCAGTAATTGTTGCAGTAGACATTACCGGTTTCAAACTGCTGGTTCGTTGACCGCGCGAACAGCTCTTTTACACGCGTGTTTTTGGCGAAAGAGATGTGGACGCCTTCATCAAAAACGAAGCCATCGCCGGACCCGAAGCTGGATGTCAGTCCGCCTGGTCGCGAACGTTTGTCGTAGAGTTTGGCCCTGATTCCGTTGTCAAACAGGGTGTTGGCCGCACCAAAGCCTGCCATGCCGCTACCAAGAATGACATATCCGTTGTCTCTCATTCAAAGCTCCCCTCGCAATTGCAATTGGGTAAACTCCCCTTAAGACTGATCATGCTGCCACGACCTGCGGATACGGAATGGCGCGAAGAAGAATGCCGCCACGCTCGAGATATTCTTTCTGCTGACGAATGATTTCGTCGGCAAAATTCCAAGCCAGGATCAGGAGATAGTCCGGTTGCGAGCGCAGCAACTCATCGACGTCTTTGATCGGCAGCCGTACGCCCGGCATCACTTTGCCGACCTTGTGGGAGTTTCGATCGACAACGTACGAAATCGTACCCTCGGGGAGATCGACGTAGTTGAGCAAGGTCGCTCCTTTGGCCGCCGCCCCGTATGCGGCGATCGTCTTCTTGCGCGAGACGATCTCGGCCAGCATCCTTCTTAGATCGTCCCTCAGCTTTTCGACCCGACGGGCAAACGAAAGATAGTATTCCAAGCCATCGAGGCCGAGCGAACGCTCCTCGGCCTGGAATCGCTCCAGTTCGGCACTCTTGCCTCTCGTTTTGCTGACGCGAAGCCTGAGAGATCCCCCATGGATCGACAGCGCCTGCACATCATTCAAGTAGAGGCCGTGGCGGGCAAACAGGGGCTCGAGCGCCGCGAGAGAATAGTAGAAGACATGCTCATGATAGATCGTATCGAAGGCGCAGTTTTCGATGAGTTCGCGAACGTAGGGGAACTCGAACTCAGCAATGCCGTCATCGGCTAGAAGAATTGCGAAGCCCCCGACGAAGTCGTTTATATCCGTAACATGCGCTAGAACATTGTTGGCAAGCATGATGGATGCACGTTTGCCGTCTTCAACGAGCTTGCACGCCGTTTCCACCCCAAAGAAGGCAGTGAGCGTTGGGACGCCGGCCTCCAGAGCAGCCTCGGCGGGACCTTTCGCGGGGTCGATGCCGAGAACGGGTATTCCTCTCCGAACGAAATTTTTCAGGAGGTAGCCGTCGTTGCTGGCAATTTCGACAATAAGCCCCTGATCCAATGACGGATATTCTTCCATCAGCGCCAAAGCATGTGTTCGGCTGTGCTTCAGCAAAGCGGGAATAAAGGACGAGTAATATGGGTAATCCTGTCCGAACAGGATTTCGGGAGGAACAGTTTCGCTGACTTGAAGGAGTCCGCATTCACTGCAGAAGACGACCTCAAGCGGAAACAACTCCTCCGCCTCATCAAGGGAATCGGATTCGAGAAGGGCGTTGGCCAGCGGCTGTTCTCCCAGATCAAGCACTGTTGGAAGATCGCCACCGCCGCACGAGCGGCAAGCCTGGATACGGCCGGCAGGGATGGGCGTAGGCGTGGAGTTCGTCTGGCTCATGGCTGTCATTGGCTCACCTCAGCTATCAGTTCTGCTTCAAGGCTCAATTTTGCGGCTGCCAGTATCCGTCTGAAAGGAACGTTGGCTCGGTCCGCAATTTCAAGGATCGAATGAGATCCGTCCGCTAGGTTCAAAAGCCACAGGAGATCCATTTGGGAGGCTCCACCAGCCTCGCGCTGCCCGGCAATCGCCCTATAAAGGCCCCGCCTGCCAAGTTGCGGCTCCCCACGACCATCAGTGCGTTGAAAAACTCTGTCGTTATCAAGAAGATGCAGAACTTCCTGTAAAACACCGAACGATTGCTCAAGCGCTGCCGAAGTGACGAAATCGCAGTTATCGTCTGATGTGTGATATTCCGGAAAAGTGCCATGCACGGCTCGCATGAAGCATCCCACCGGTAGATTGAGACCTGGCGAGCCATACTGTCTTTCATCATAGCCGTAAGGTAAAAACGGCAGAATTTCGTAGTCGTGGTCGACATGGCGCAGGACGTGTTCCACCGCGCGGTCGATCGCGGCACCCGATCGACTTGTCTTGTAGTGGAACGGCCCCGCATCCCCTACGCAGGTGAGCACCAGACCATGAGCAATCCGGTCAAGCTTGCCTTCATTTTGCGCCAGCCACGTGATGGCGCCGATCGTTGCAGGCAGGAAAAGAAACCGCACTCCCAATCGACGGGGGCCGGCGTGACTCAATTGCGCGGCAAGAGCAGTAGCCACAACAACCCCGGAGAGGTTGTCATTGGCCAAGCTTGGATGACAGACGTGGACGGATATGAGGATTTCCTTCTCCGTCTCCCCTGGAATGAAGTACTCGCCGTAGGTCAGGCTTCCGGGAGCCAGCGCGCTGTCGATCTGCACGAGGTAGCGGTCGTCCTGCATCGAAAGCCACGTCGAGTGGCGCATGCAGAACCCCCAGTCGCGGGCGTAGTACCCAGTGCGATATGGAATTGAGTTCGGCTGGTCCGGCAAGGTATGCACATGTGCGGCCAGTTCTTCCCGGGAAATCTCCTTCTCGACCGGTACGCTGTAGCCGACAACGTGGAGATTGCTCTCGGCGAAATCGACAATGGTTCGACCCGCGAGGGTCTTGATGACGGCGCCCCGGATATTCCATTCCTCCGGAACCTCCCAATCGAACACAGGGGTACCTGTCGGAACCTCATGGATCGAGAGCGGAACGAACCTGCTGAGCGATGCCAGCGTTTGACGAACGCCGTTACCAGTAATGCTGCGCGTTATGGGGAAGAGCTCGCGCAGTAAAGCCATCATGTCGACCGGCGCATACTGCTCGTCATTTGCAATCGTATCTCGGTCGGATGTCGTGAGCGCCATGGCATCTCCCCTTTGAAACGGGCGGAAATTCCATATGGGCTAACAATAATGGCATAATAGAGGTAAATTTTTGTCAAAATTAATTCGAAACAGGATTAGAGCACGCTTTCTGCAAGAGTAAATTACGATATACTGTTCACAAATGAGGCATTATGCGATCTTATATAAACAGTGAAATTGCAGGATTCCTGGCTATATTGCCGTGTTTTTTTCCAAGCGGTTCGACAATGACTATTTTAACGTCATGTATTCAATGGATTTATCCGATGAGACCGACTTAAGTCGGTGCACGATTTCGCTATCCGCAGGACGCTCTCAAACGGAAGGAAGCACCCGCCGACGAGCACGCGGTATCGACGCGGATGCGCTATCTCTCCGATAGCAACCTGGACTACTCGCTCTGCCGGAAATTACGGATCCGGTCGAACAGGACGGCAAGCACGATTGCCCCGCCGATGAAGGTGCCCTGCCAAAAGGCGTTGATGCCGAGCAAGCCAAGACTATTGCGGATCACTTCGATCAGAGCCGCTCCGACCAATGCACCGAAGGCGGTGCCGATACCGCCCGCCAAATTGGCGCCGCCGATGACCGCCGCCGCTATGACCTGAAGTTCCATTCCGGCACCGATGTTGGTGGTGACGGCGCCCAGCCAGCCGGTTTGAACGATGCCTGCAATTCCCGCCGACAAGGCTGAGATCATGTAAACGGCGACCTTGATGCGGCGAACGGGAACGCCGGTCAGGGTTGCGGCATGCTCGTTGCCGCCGATGGCGAAAACATAGCGGCCGAACCTGGTCCAGCGCAGCACGAAGCCGGTAAGAAGCGCCAGAATGACCATGTAGAGAACCGGATTGGCGATGCCGAGAAACCATGCCCCGCCGCCCAGCGCCAGAAGCTTGTCGTGATCGGGGCCGAACTGGAAGACGACCGTATTGTTCGATGCGACCATTGCCAGGCTGCGCGCAATCGAGAGCATTCCGAGAGTCACCACGAAAGGCGGGAAGTTTAGATACGCTATCATCACACCGTTGAAGGCCCCGATCAGAAGGGCGGTGCCGATCGAGGCGGCAATGCCAATTTCGATACTATAGCCGGCGTGCATGACCACCGCGAGCACCATGCTGCAGAGGCAAAGCACCGAGCCAACCGACAGATCGATGCCCCCGGTGATGATCACCAGGGTCATCCCGAGCGCGATGATCGCGACGAAAGTGACGTTTCGGGTGATATTGTAGAGGTTCTTCGCCGTCGCAAAGGAGTCGGTGGCAAAGGACAGGAAGATGCAGGCAAGAATGACGGCAACCAGGACCCAGAATGTCTGGCCGCCTACCAACTCCGAAAGCCAGCTGCGCTGCTTCTGTGCAATCGTCTGGTCAAGGGTAATTGCCATCGTCGACCTTCATTTCTCCCGATAGGGACAGCAGCGCCGATCAAACCTGTTCGATGGCGCCGGTGATAAGACCCGTGACTTCCTCCGGCGAACTCGCCGTAATCGATTTGTCGGCTACTTTTCTGCCCCGCCGCATGACGATCACGCGGTCGGCAACGGAGAAAACGTCGGGCATGCGATGGCTGATGAGGACAACCGCAATGCCCCGGTCACGCAACTCGCGGATCAGATTGAGGACCTCCGCGACCTGACGGACCGAAATCGCTGCGGTTGGTTCGTCCATCAGCACGATCTTCGCCTCCGACAGCATGGTGCGCGCGATCGCCACCGCCTGTCGCTGGCCGCCCGACATCTGCTTGACGAGGTCGCGCGGGCGCGTTTCCGATTTCAGTTCCCTGAAGATCTCGCCGGCTCGCCTGTACATCGTCTTGTAATCCAAGACCTGCAGGGGACCGACGCCGCGGCGCAGTTCGCGTCCGAGAAAGACGTTTGCCGCCGCCGTCAGATTGTTGCAAAGGGCCAGATCCTGATGGACGATCTCGATACCGTGCTGCCGTGCCTCGACCGGCCGGTGCAGTACGATTTCCTCGCCCTCGAGACGCATGGTGCCTTCGCTCGGCCGAAAGTTTCCGGCGATCATCTTGACCAGGGTACTCTTTCCAGCCCCGTTATCCCCCATGAGGCCAACCACCTGCCCCGCCTCCAGCGAAAGCGAAACGTCGTTGACGGCGTGGATGGCACCGAAATGCTTGGAAATGTTGGTGAGTTCGAGAACCGTCACCAGCCGACTACCTCCCCAGAACCTGCAGGCTCCCATCGCTGTCCGTTGCCCGCCGGAGTCAGCCGCCTGCGATCTCGCCCTGCCGATCTCCTCCCCGGAAAAGCGATTGTGCTCATTTACGCAAAAGCTTGAAGAACCGTCAATCGATTGTCCGCCTGATCAGCCCATCATCACAAAAATCTGTATTTGTCGTACAAATACCGGTTGACGCCGGAAACGCGCGGATATTAGCTTCTGCTAGGAGAGAGAGCATGCTGATCCTTGTCACCGGGGCTACGGGCAAGGTCGGGCGGCGCTTCATTGCTGGGCTGCTTGACGATGCGAGATTTTCCAAGGCACGCATCCGCGCGCTTTGTCATAATCGCTTGCTCGATGAGACCGACCGCATCAGCGTGATGCGGGGTTCGATCGCTGATCGAGATGTCGTGGTAGCGGCAATGGAAGGCGTTACCCACGTCCTGCATCTCGCCACTTGCAAGGAAACGCCCGCCGACGTCATGGATGTAACGGTCAAGGGCCTCTTCTGGCTGCTCGAGGCGTTCCGCTCCAGCCCCACCACGCAACAGTTCATCCTCATCGGAGGCGACGCCGGCATCGGCCATTTCTACTATCGCCATGATGGGCCGATTACCGAAAATGCGGCGCATCGCGCCTATCCGGGAAGCTACGCGCTGTCCAAGGTC
>NZ_JBNDHS010000062.1:0-38331 GCF_056755095.1 Rhizobium sp. SVR5-9E
CACGTATCGCAGCAGCAGATCTCTGGTCAGCCTGTGGCTTTCGACAACGGCTATGAAATGGTCGACCGGTACTGTTATTCCGCTCCCGGCGACTTGCATGAACGTTTTGTGTGGGGTGCGATCGGTCTTCAACATCAGATGGTAGCCGCCAAGGCCCTCGCGTCCTAAATGCCCGACCTCGACGACTTCCTTGTCGGAATTGATGGCGACCATCGAAGCAAGACCGCTCTCAATCAAGCAAACATGTGAGATGGGCTTGTTGGATTCGACGATAACCTGCCTGATTCCAAGATCGATCCGGTCCATTTCCGGACTGAGCAAGTCGAAGGCTTCCGGCGATATTGCCTTCAGCAGTCGGTTTGCAACAGTCGTTCGTGTAAAGGATGACATGGAGATCGCTCTAATCGGGTTGGAGCCCGTTCTCATACCGACCGCCATGAAGATCAGCTGGTTGGTAGTTTTATGCGTCAAAGCAAGGGACTGCGCTAGAACGGCAGACCCTTTGTCCGGTTCTGACATTCTCCGGCGGCTGCCTTGGAGAGCGTCAGAAACGTCCAATCCTAAATGACGGCTCGGGGAACTCAATTTGTGCGGGGACCGATCGGACAAAGATTGTTTGTCCCGTCCTTCCGTTCAAGGCCCTTCTCCGGTGCGCTTCCGCACAACTTATCTGTCGCCTAGATAGCCGCACACGCCTGATGCTTGTCTGCGCACGACGGCTAACCATGCGCTCTTTTGCTGAGAGAGGAAAGCCTTATCGGGTGAGGCTGTCAAATAACTTCAATACAGGAGCTTGCATGGCCATCTGCAATTTCACACGGTCGCCATCGCGCTAGGCGGCTCAACGGGAGCTGTCTTCTCCTGTGTCGTAGGCAAGGTGAACTGAAATACCGCGCCGCGAGGCTCATTCGCGCTTGCCCACAAGCGCCCCCCATGCGCCTCGACGATCAGCCGGCAGATCGCAAGGCCCATTCCGAGACCATCCGCCTTTGTGGTGTAGAACGGCTCAAACAGTTGCTCGGCACTTTGAGTGTCTAGCCCGGTACCTGCGTCCTTCACGGCGACCAGCACGGCGCCGGAGGCCTCGGACCGAGCGATCATCAGCAGTTCGCGCGGCCGGTCCGTCACCTCGCTCATCGCCTCGATGCCGTTCATCATCAGGTTGAGGATCACCTGCTGCAACTGCACCCGGTCGCCCGCCACCCGCGGCAGGTCCGGTGCCAGCTCGGTTCTCAGCAGGATCCGGTAGCGGCGCAATTCGCCTTGGACGAGAGTGGCTGTGTCCTGGATGAGCTTGTTCAGTTCCAAAGGTGCCGCGACGACGGCTGTCTTCTTGAGCAGTGCGCGCACTCCCCCGATCACGTCGGCGGCGCGGTGACCGTCCCGTACGATGCGCCCAAGCGTCGCCCGCGCCTCGTCGATATCGGGCGGGCGGCCGGCGAGCCAGCGCAGGGCCGCGTTGGCGTTGGTGACGATGGCGCCCAGCGGCTGGTTGACCTCGTGCGCGATAGAGGAGGTGAGGGCGCCCATCGTCGTCACTCGCGCGACATGCGCGAGCTCCGTCTGCGCCTTCTGCAGCGCCTCTTCGGCCCGCTTGCGCTCGGTGATATCCATCACAGTGCCGATGTATTCGACGAGCGCTCCGGCGTCATCGAACACCGGGTGCGCCATTGAGTACAGGTTCTTGACCGTTCCATCGAGCAGGACGATCCTGTACTCGACCGCGTATTCGGCTTTCTCGCGGATCGACGTCGCAATGTGTTCAAGAGCGCGATCGCGATCGTCCGGATGCCAGAAGCGAGAGATGTCATTCAGGCTAAGCCCAGGATTGAGCTGCGGATCCAATCTATAGATCCGGAACATCTCATCGGACCAATGAAGTACTTGCGTAGCCGGGTTGTAGGCAAAGCTACCAGTGTGGGTCAGGCGCTGCGCCTCCGTGAGATAATGCTCCTTGCGCCGCAGAGCGTCCTCGGCCCGCTTGCGGTCTTCAATGTCGGTGAGGACGCCATACCACTTGAGGATGGCTCCGCGCTCATCCTTCAGCGGGACGGCACGATCCAGGAACCAGCGATAGGCTCCGTCTGCCGCGCGCCGGTACCGCGACTCGCTTTCATACGGTTCGCCCGCCGCCGCGCACGCCTGCCACTTCTTCAAATTGCGTTCCAGGTCGCTTGGATGAGTCGCGCTCTGCCAGCCAAATCCGGCCGTGTTCTCCTCGGATAAGCCTGAGTATTCGCGCCACCGCCGGCTGGCAAATGAGGCAAAAGGCCCGGAGGGCGACGGCAAAGCGATGTACGCCATGACCGGCAGGTTTTCGATGAGATCGCGCAGCTCTTGCTCACTCCGCCGCGCAGCCTCCTCGGCTTGCTTGCGCTCGGTAATATCCTCGCATGCCACCAGAGTTACCGGCCGGTTTCCCATCAGCATGGACCGGGCCGTCTCGCGCGCCCAGATCACCGTGCCGTCCTTGCGCACCTTGCGAGCCTCCCAGCTTATCGACCGGCCGGGCTGGGCGAAGGCGCGCGCCAAATGCCGCCGCGCGGCCTCGCGGTCAGGCTCATGAAACACATCCAGCGCCCGGCTTCCGACCAACTCGTCAACCGTGTAGCCGAGTTGCTCGGCGCCGAAGGAATTCACAGAGGGCATGGTACCGGCTGCATCCACCATGAAGTACACAGTCGGGTTGTTCTCGAACGCCGCCTTCCATTGCTCCTCGCTTTCGCGCAGCGCCTCTTCGGCGCGCTTGCGCTCGGTAATGTCGTTATTGGTCTCCAGGATCGTGGTGGCATTGCCGAGAGCGTCCAGTTGTACGGACCACCGGCTGGCTACCACGGCCTGCGTTCCGTCTTTCTTCGTATGGACGAGTTCGCCTTCCCAGCGGCCAGTCCGGAGCAAACTTGCCGTGATCTCTTCGAGCGGCGCCGGAAAGACGGTCTGCATGAGCTGGTGAGTGACCTTGCCAACAGCCTCCTCCTTTTTCCATCCGTACAGCTCCTCGGCGCCCCTGTTCCAGTAGGTGATGACGTTGTTCATGTCGCGCACGAAGATTGTGTCGTGACTGAGATCGAGGAGACCGGCCTGTTCACTGAGCACTCTTTCTCGCGATTGGCCTTGCACCGCGAAGAAGGCGGTAATGCTAATCGCCGCAAGGCTGACGAAGCGGCTCGCCAGGGCGGCGGATGGCGATCCGCCGTGCGGGACTAGGAAATAGCTCAGCAGCACAAGTGCCATGCACCCCAAAGACACGAAGATGACAGCACGCCTCCGAAGAAACTTGGCAGATAGCAGCACAACGCCCACGTAGAGCATGGCGACGAGGATTTCCGGGTGGGTGAAGGTGTCAAGAATGAAGATGACGATAGCGATCCCAGCTGTAATGACTGGAAGAACACGCCGATCCATCGCCGGCGAGCTGTCAAGCACTTGGTTCTGCCTAAGCTGCATGTCGCGCCTCGCTAGAGGACATGCCACGGTCCTAGCGCGCTGGCGCTCGGAGCCTCCCCGCCCTAGTCTAGCAAGATGGCGCTTGCAGTTCCAGTGCGCTCAAGCGCGGCTGCCGCGGTGCTTGTCGACGCTTCAATGCTGCAACCGCAGCCAGCAACAAAAGCTTTGGTCACCGGTCAAAACCAGACATCCGCGACCGTGCGTCCATCCGGCGGCAGATCGTCGAAACTGTGGAGGCCATCAAAACGCTGGAGTGGGATATCGGCCACATCGTCCGGATCAGCGAGACGAAGATTGACGGCTATTCTGGTGCGCCCGTCCTTCCCCGGCTTCAGGCCTCGCCAGCTGACAACATTGCCGCAGAGTTTGCAGAAGTTGAAGGAGAGCGAGCGGGACCCGCAGATATAGGATGTCAGAGCGCTTCCCGGATCGTGCACATGGATGTCGTCACCGTCATAGCCGTAGGCCCAGAGCACTCCATAGCGACGGCATACCGTGCAGTTGCAGATCGTCGCATCGGGTATGTTTCCCCGAAACTCCCAACGCACGGCCCCGCAATGGCAGCCGCCCTGAGTAATCTTGGGTGCGATTTGTGCTGGTTCTGTCATGGCAATCCCCCACGCCGATCGCGAAAATGTAGGGCGAAGGGGCGGCAATGAACAGTGCACGGGCGAGGAGGGCCTGCCTTGAACAGGAGGACTGCGGTCTTCCCTCTAGCACGCTAGGGGAGAAAGCCTTTGACGAACGGTCTGCTCAGGCCGCAACGCGGGTGAAGCGTTCCCGTATGTGGTCAATATAGTGCGTCCCAGGCGAGGTGGCGGAAACCATCGCTTCCACTTCCTCTTCCGGGACGCCGGTGAAAAGACGTTCCTGACCATTCTTGAAGCGGATACGAAGTTGTCCGTCTTCCCGACCGTAGTAGACCGATTTGATGATGCGTGACGTAACCGAAAGCTCTTTCATCGCTAGCCCCTTGCTATCTGGCATCATTGATTAGCGGCGAAGCGGAAAAATCGGGTGAATTAAGGTGATGAACGTCTGACTAACGCGTATCACTACCAGTCTGTAATTGACACGCGTCCCCAGCCGAACGGTGCCCGCCGTGCTCAACAGCCAAGCGCGGATTGAATGCTAAGAATACTCGACGTGCTTAGGACGATGCCGATAGAGGTAGTCGGGCGGCAACCCAAGCCGGACGCAAGCCTGCGCCGGAGGAGCTGATGGCAGTGCGATCCTGTCGGCAATGCGCCCGGCCCACCGAAGCAAAGCAGCTTCTCCCCGTCGAAGCTCTTGATCGGGACCCAGTCCGATACGCTCGCGGACCCAAGCGGGAACGACCGCCACCGCAGCCCTGACCATCATTTTCTGCAGTGGCCGCATCGGCCTCGGTGCGATTGGAGCCGTTTTCATTATCTCGAGGAATTCGTGAATGATCGGCGACGGTTCGAGGCGGCTTCTCATGGACGTCAAGAGCTCATCCCATTCCACCTTCGAGCGCGGAGCGGTGATGGCACCGTAAAGATTCGCCGCCTCGCGGCCTTCGGTAAAGAGGCGCGAGATCTCGCAGTCGCTCAGCGGTGAAACGTAACGGCTGTAGGCCTCTGCGAACCCAAAGGTCGCGGTGGCTTGTACCCAGTTGAGAAGTGCTGTGTCGTTTGCGTTGTAATATTCGCCGGCGGGCGTCGTTCCGGCGACGGTGCCGTGACGACGCACGACGGCTGCGATCATCTTCTCGGCGGTAGTGCGCGGGCCGTACACGGTCACCATCGCCGCCATGCCGGTCCGCTGCAAGCGCCGCACCGGCGCCGTGCGGAAAGAGCTGTGCTCCCATACGCCCGTGCGGACGGCAGGTTCCGCCAGTTCCAGAATGACCGCGGCCACCCCGCCGATGAAGAGGCAAAGCGGGTTCTTGAAGATGCACCAGGAAAGGGAGTCAGGACCTAGGAGCGCCGGTTCTCCCGCCGGACTACGGAAGTCGAAGGTCACACCATTCTCATCCGGGAATAACATGCGCCCCGCATAGGCGTCGAGGCAGCGCTCCATGAGCGGTTGAATGGGCCGGGAAAGGAAACTCCTCATTAGTAGCCCTCGGATCGTCTCAGTTTCTGAGATTACTGAGCCTGCGACGATACGCAAGGTCGGCGCGCTCCGCCTCCGAACGGCTGGTAGGTGGTGTCGGCGGGATCGTATGAGGCATATCGCTGGCTGCACCAGCTCAGATGATCCGGCGTGGGCTGGTCCGCGACGGGGACGGCGGTTCCCGATGACGCATCCAGGTAAGGCGAGAGGCAGGCGCGGCGCTTGCCGCTGAAGGAGCGATAGGTGTTGTCCTCGGCGTGATAGGACCGATATTTTTGACGACACCATTCGGCATGTGCACTCGGGAACGAAGGTTGGCTTTCGACCGATCCGGTTGTTGTCACGTCGATGGGATTTGCTGCCGGCCGCGGGGTGGTATCGCGGGCGGATAGCTGACGAGACGGCGGGGCCACGGACACGAGTGACGGAAGCCGCTCGTAGTTCTGAGTGCGAGGATCGACGCGAACCGGCTCCGAGGTCCAGAGAGAGGGCGCATCGAGGCTTGCGAATTTATGAGGCGCGTCCGAAGCGGTTGCATTTGTCGCGACGCGCATGCCGAAAATGCAGATCGAAATCACTGTGGCTATCGCTAAGAGCGCGGACAGAAATTCTTTCAAGGGAAAGCCTCCAGGCAAGTCTGCTTTTGTGCTCGGCGAAGCGGCGCATCGCCTGCTCGACGCGGCTTGTTAACGAGGCAGTCCGTCTCAAGTTCCTCAGGATTTTTCATTATCTGTCGCTGCCCGGACCTCAGTCCGGCGCCGGCTCGACTTTGGTCCGGGCAGCCGTGCTATGGAAAGCCAATGCTGCCCGCTGAACGGTTCTATCGCTCGCAGGGGGCTTGCTGTTCCGAGCGTCCACCGGTTTCTAATCCGCTCTCTCTTTTCAGCGGGTCGCGCCCCAGACATATGCGATCGCTGCGACGATTCCGACAGCAAGAAGGGGCCTCTCCTTTATGCGCTCCTCAAGATCGCCCGCGAGACTTCTTGCTTCCGCCTTCGCCACGCGCATCGAGCTGGAAGCGAGATGTCTGGCGGATTCCGTCACCCTTCCAACTTCCGACTTCAGCGCTTCGAGCTCCTCCCGGGTGACAGCCTTGCCCCGTCGCTGCTGCTCCTGTCGGGACAGCAAGGCCTGATCGGCCAGCGGGAACTCCTGTGCAACGGTGACGGCACCTTCATCGGGCTGCTGCTTTGTACGCTCGGCCTCGTCGGCATCCGTCCGTCCGGACGGTATCGTACTTCTGGTGATTGAAACGGGATCCGAGGCGGGGAAGGTGTCCTCGAGCCCCTTTTGAAGTTCGCTCTTTCCAGCCCTGCGACGCTGCGCTGCCTGTTCTTGTTTAAAGGATTCTACGGCGGGCGACTTGCTCTCGTTATCAGGCATTGGATTTCCTCCTGGTTTCCACCAGCATAATCCAGCCCGCTACCTGAAGGTTCCATCGAACCTTAATTCGCCCTTGTCCGACCGCGGGAACCGCCCGTAACAGGAGGCTCGCCGCGCGAGGGCACGGCGAGCCTCCTGCTATGGAACGTTGACTCTTAATTCGTAGGGGCGACCGTCGTTGTGTTGGTCTCAGAGGTGACGGTGACCGTCGTGGTCGATTCGGTCGTCGTATCGGTGGTCGTTCCGGACGTCACGTCGATGGTCATCTCGGACGTGCCATCGGTGGTCGTGTCGGATGAACCATCGGTCGGTTCCGTAGGCGTCACCACCGGCTCAGGTTCCGGGAGCGTGTCTCGGATCTGATCGATTTTGCCGACCGTTGGTCCGACGCCGAGGATGTCCTTGGCTTTCGCGAGATCAGCGTCGGTCACAACGCCTCCCTTGGTGAAACCGGCAAGCGCTTCGCGCAGCGCCTCGTCGCTCAATGCGGGGTCGGCCGGAATTGCGTCAATTCCGTTCACCTTTTCGAATTCGGCGTATGCCACTGCATAGGCCGAAACGGCGGTCATCCGCGGATCATTAGAATTCAGGTAAGCGTGGTAATTGCGGTTCAACGAACTCAGACCGGCCGTTTCAGATTTGGCGCTTTTGACGCTCGTCTTTGCGGCTCGTTCCGTCTTCGTGGACTCAGTCTTGAGCGTTTTGCCGGACTTCTTGCTGTGGCCGAAAAGCGATTGCAGCGTTTGCGTCCCCGTGGCAGTCGTTTTTCCACTCGTTTTGCCTGAGCGGGCGCTACCCGATTTCCCCGAGCTGGAGCTCGCTCCGCTCGAGTGGCTTCCTCCGTTGCCATTGCCGTGGCTTCCTCCGTTGCCATTGCCGTGGCTGCCACCGTTGCCGTTGCCGCCGCCGTTGCCATTGCCGCCACCGTTTCCGCCACCGGAGCCACCATTGCCGTTGCCTCCCTTGGCAAAGGCAACGTCCGTTACTCCAAGCGTTACGCTGGCGAGCGGAGCGACCGCAATGGTGAAAGCGACCAGGCCTCGGCCGATAAATTTAATAGGGCGCATGTAGAATCTCCTCGTTGGTCTCGGCAATGACGCGATGCGGATCAAGTGACGCAACGGTAGCTTGCGTCGACGCGGGGTTCCATGGTCGTCAGACCAATGCGGTGGGCGCTAGGACTTAGGTCCTATGGACGGATATCGATGGTCTGATAGATGCAGACATCGTCGCTCGCCATTGACCGTTTCGGCGAAGGCGGTAGGCTATTGGCAAGATTGAAACCTGTCGCCATCGCGTTGTTGGGCGACCAATCCTGAGAATTCTCGTGTTCCGCTCCGACTTGATCTCAAGATGGAATTCGCAGTCTCTTGCAAGGCAATTCCTGTTGATCGGCGGCACCGTCTCGGTGGCGGCGATGGTGATGGTCGGGGCTTTCGTCACGAGTCTGATCGAAGACGCGGTTACCCGGAATTCGGCCGCGGCGACCGCGCTCTATGTTGACAGCGTCATCGCGCCGCTTCTGCCTGACATGCAGACGACTAACGCGCTTGACGACACCGTCGCTCGGGCCTTGGACGAGACACTCGGGCAGGGGGCTCTCGGCGGACGCGTCGTGGCGTTCCGGCTCTGGCGTTCGGACGGGACGGTCCTCTATTCGAACGACAAGAGCATGGTCGGAAAGACGTTCCCGCTCAACGACGAGCTCAAAACGGCCCTGGCAGGCAAGATGGCTGCGCAGTTCAATCACCTCGATGATGCCGAGGAGGAGAAGGTGGGACGGCTTTCCGGAACGCCTCTGCTGGAAATCTATAATCCGGTCCTGCAGCCATGGTCAGGGCAGGTGGTGGCCGTTTCCGAGTTCTACGAGGTCGCCAATGACTTCGAGCACAGCCTGAACCAGGCACGGCTCCGCACCTGGATGGCTGTCGGGGCCTTTACCCTGACGTTTTTCGCGATTCTGTCCGCGATCGTCTTGCGGGGGAGCCACACGATCGAGAACCAGCGTCACGCTCTCCGGCAGCGCATTAATGACCTCTCTGCTCTTCTTGCGCAGAACCAGGCGCTACGCGAGCGTGTCCAGCGTGCCTCGCAGCGGGCTGCGGCGCTGAATGAAAGCTATCTCCGCCGCATTGGTGCCGACTTGCACGATGGACCAGCTCAACTCATCGCCTATGCTTCGCTTCGGCTGGATAGCAACACAGTAACGAGCCGATCGACCCCGAAGGCTATCCGCGAACGGGAGATCGCGTCCATCAAGGCCAGCCTCGACGAAGCCATGCATGAGATCAGAACGATTTGCAGCGGTCTGGTCCTCCCGCAGATAGAGGCCGCTAGCCTTTCGGACATATTGGAACGGAGTGTTCGCGCCCACCAGCAAAGAACGGGAGCACCTGTCGAACTGTCGGTATCGGGCGGGCCGGATCGGCTTTCGCCCTCGGGGAAGATATGTGTCTACCGCTTTGTCCAGGAGGCACTCAATAACGGCTACCGGCATGGCGGCGGCGTCGGACAACGTGTCGTGCAACGCGTGGAAGGAACACGTGTCAGCATCGAGGTCGCCGACGGAGGGCCTGGCTTCGATCCTGACGACATAGGCTCCGCGAGCCTTGGTCTGGCAGGGCTCAGAGAACGAATCGAGAGCTTGGGCGGCACTTTCGAGATCGGCTTTTCGGCGCCGGGCACCGTCCTCAGCATGACACTCAACACCGCGGAGACCGAGCAGATATGACCCGAGTAATACGCGTTGCGGTTATCGATGATCATCCGCTGTTCAGGGAGGGAGTGTCGAGGAGCCTGTCGGAGATCAGCGAATTCGAGATTGTCGCGGAGGGAGGTTCGAAGGACGATGCCGTTCGCATCGCAGAGAGCCTCGAGCCTGACGTCATGCTGGTGGATATCTCCATGCCTGGCGGCGGCCTGAATGCGCTTGGCTCGATTTTGGAAATCTCGCCATCCCAGAAAGTGGTCATGCTGACGGTTTCCGAGTCGAGTGACGATGTCACCGCGGCCTTGAAGGGCGGCGCCAAGGGCTACGTGCTGAAAGGGGTGGGATCCAGAGCACTTGCCGATGTCATTCGCACAGTCGCCTCAGGGGAAAGCTACGTTGCTCCAACCCTCTCTGCCAAGCTTCTCAACAGTCCGCCGGCACCTGCAATTGAGCCCGTTCCGATTGCGACGTTGACGCGGCGCGAACTCGAGGTGCTTCAGCTTGTTGGAACAGGACTGAGCAACAAAGAGGTTGCCAGAAAACTTGATCTCCACGAGAAGACGGTCAAGCACCACATGACCCAGATCATGGCAAAGCTCGGCGTCAACAACAGGACCGAGGCTGCGATGGCGTTGCGGGACGCAACCGACCGAAAGCCGCTCAAGGGCTGAAGGATCGGAGCCGCTTCACATCCGCGGAGGTGGCCCGGCGATTAACAATCGTACGGCCCTTGGCGTCCTTCATGACGTAACGGCCACTCCGAATCTCCTCGCTCATTCCATCGGAATGATGGACCGCTAGCGAAGAACCGCCGCCGGTCGTGGTTTGTCCGCTGGACCCGTTCGGCCCGGTCGAGGAGCTGCCGCTGTTGGAGCCGCTGTTTCCATTGCCTCCGCCATTGCCATTGCCGCCACCGTGGCCGTTACCACCGCCGTTGCCGTTGCCACCGCCGTTACCGTTGCCGCCGCCGTTACCGTTACCACCGCCGTTGCCGCCCCCATTCCCGCCACCGCCACCGTTCCCGCCGCCGTTGCCACCCTTGGCGGCCAGAGCAGATTGGGGAGCCAGTTTCAACGCGCCGCCAGACATCTCAATGCGATAGGGGACGCTGGCCAGCGCCAGAGTCATCGAACCGCAAAACAAGCCCATTAAGAATTTACGGCGCGTGGTCATCTCGTTCCCCGACGAAGGGTATTGTCGCTCATGATTGTTGACATGTGCATGTTCAGGCAACGGCGCGTCTTCGTTTCAAAATCGTCGCCAGCCGCGAGGCAAAACTCACAACGGGGCACAGCCCAAAGCCTCGTCCATTTCTCGCCCAACGACATTGCTCATGAGAGGGTTCCAGGGTCAATGCACGATTGAACCAAAGTGAACGAGTCAGACTTTTCTCGCGCCGGCGCCGGACGTTTGTCAGGTGCGGATTAGGACTAAGGTCTGAGGACAAACCAAGCGGCGACGTCCAATCTCATGCCAGGACGCGCGATTCCGCTGTCCCTTGTAGTTCTGATAGCGTTGGAGGTACCGATGATTCCCAAGTGGCAGGTGTTCCTAAACCGTAGTCATGCTCCAGGCGCTGTTGCAGACTTCTCCGCGGCTGCCTTTGCGCTTGACGCAGCGGTCAATCTGCGGCTCGCCCTGAAGCTGGTCAATCCTACGAAAGAGTGCATCGCTCGGGCCGAAGAGGTTTACGAGCGAGCGCAGGCATACGGGAACCTACGAGAGGCCAGTTCGAAGCTCGTGACCGATGCAGAAAGAGACCTGGCCGGTGCCCTCAGATCGCTCTCGAATGAGATGCGGAGCTGTGATCCCTCGTGGAGGGCCAATGACGCCCTGATCGGGCTCACGCTGGCTGATCGGCATTCCAGCTCCCCCTCTTCCCTTAGGCGGTGATTGGCTGCTTGCCGGCGACGGGCAAAGGCCGCCACCACCGGACGCCGGCAAACCCGCTCGTTTAGAACAGCGGCTTAAAAAAGACCCGCTTTGCGAAGCGCCCTTCGCGCATCATCGCAAACGGGTCTGCTTCGTTTCACAATCGAACTCGTCAGCATCCCTGAACACCACTGAGGGGATTCGACCCCGATCGTTGCAGCAACCGAATTGTGAATCGGCCAGCGACCCATTCAGCTCCCCGCTTGTCAGCATGATAAAAATCGCATCCGATTTAATCGCAAAGCTATTGACATCGATATACGCGCAACGTATTTAGATCGCATCCGATTTAATCGGTAACGATAACGGCGAGCAAAAGGATTTCGCTATGACTGAGAAGCTTCTGTTCACGGGCAAGACTCACAACACCAATGGTCGCGAGGGCGCAGCGCGCAGCAGCGACGGCAAGTTGGACATCAAGCTGCCGCAGCCGCACCCCGCGGCCGAACAGCTCTTCGGCGCCGCCTGGTCGGCCTGCTACATGGGAGCGATCGAGCTCGCCGCCTCTCAGAGAAACATCAAGCTTCCCGCGGGTCTCGCGGTCGACGCCGAGATCGATCTCAACGTCGATGACGGCTCCTTTTTCCTGCGCGCACGCCTCGACGTCAGCGCGCCGGGCATTGACCCTGCGGTTGCGCGTGAACTGCTCGATGCGGCACACGGCATTTGCCCTTACTCGAAGGCGGTGCATGGCAACATCGACGTTGCCACCAACCTCATCTGAAGTCGGACCGGCCGGGCCTGCCTCCGAAACGGGCTGGCTCGGCGCCTTCGGAAAGACACATCGAAGACCCGCTCGCCACCGGCAAGGCGTCAATACGAACTTGCTGGTCAACGCCGATCTGGAGAACACTCAATGGTCCTCGCGCACCCTTCACATGCCTACAGCGAGTTTTCGCTTGTGCTCGACCCGACCGTCTACGAGCCATTGCCTGATGACTGGCTCGTCGGGGTCACGGATGTTGTCAACTCGACTTCAGCGATCAAGTCGGGACGCTATGAAGACGTGAACTACGCGGGAGCGTCTGTCATCGCCGCTCTTGGCAACGCCTTGGGTACATTCGATTTCCCATTCGTGTTTCGAGGGGATGGCGCCGCATTTGCAATTCCGCCGCACGGTCGGCTGATTGCGACTTCGGCATTGCGACAGGTCGCGGCCTTTGCGCGGACCGATCTTGGTCTCGATCTTCGAATTGGGCTGTTGTCGGTCGGCGAAATACGTGCCAGCGGACGCGACGTGAAAATCGCCCGATACGCCGCCTCGGAAAACGCGACCTACGCGATGTTTGCCGGGGGAGGGCTCAAATGGGCGGAGCACCAGATCAAGAGCGGGCGGTATCTGGTAGATCCGGGCAAGTACACGACCAAGCCGGACCTGACCGGGCTTACATGTGACTGGACCCCGTTTCCCAGCCAGCAGGGCGAGATTCTGTCTCTGCTGGTCGAGCCATACGAGCATACAAGCCCCGAAGTCTTCGCCGTCCTGGCCAGGCGTGTGCTCACCGTTCTTGATGCCGGAACAGGCCGGTCTCATCCGCTTCCAACGGATATCGCCACCCCTAAGGACAAGGGGAGACATATGGATCCGAAAACTTGGTCGGAGATAGCCTCCAATTCGGACTTCCGCAAATACGATGACGGTTTGCGTCTCACGCTCGACTGCACGCGCGAACAGATTGACGCGGTCGAAGCCATCCTTGTTGCGGCAAGGGCGCGCGGCGAGATCAACTTCGGACTGCATCGCCAGTCGCATGCGCTCATGACCTGCCTTGTGCCTTCCGGCAGACCGGATTCGCATCTGCATTTCCTGGACGGCATGGGCGGCGGTTATACCAAAGCTGCCGAGATGATGGAGGCAAGCGAGCTTCCTTTGGCGGCATCGCGCTGACGCAACAAGCAGATCCTTTGAAAGGTGATGAATCGCCCGCAGACGCCGTGCGGGATCGAGGATTCGCCCGTCTGCCCCTCCGCTTTGATTACTCGACTGCGACCTATGCAGCCATGCACTTATCCACGCGTCTTTGACGGTCAAACCGAAGCACAGCCGCCAGTGCAACGCGGCGGTTGAGGCCAGCCTTTTCGACCTGAGAGCTCGCTCAGCGGCCTTGTCTGGGGCGCGGGCTCGTCTCGCTTACGACTTCCCCGGTTCAGCGTGCGTAGCTCGCATAAGGTTGTCGCGCAGCCGCGCCACGGACTTCTGCATCACTGGAAACTCCTCTCCGAGCCCCGTGGCCTCACTCACCGCCGCGGTCGAGATGGATTCAAGCAGGTTGCGGCCGGCGGGCGTCAGGTTCAGCCGCACCTGCCGTTCGTCGGCGGGATCGCGCTGACGTCGGACGTAGCCGATCGACTCGAGCTTCTTGAGGATCGGCGTCAGCGTGTTGGATTCAAGGAACATCTTTTCGCCGAGCGCCCCGACCGTCTGGTCATCGTCCTCGGAGAGCGCCTGCAGCGCGATGTATTGGGTATATGTCAGGCCGAGCGCATCGAGGATTGGCTTGTAGACGCGGCCAAACGCGAGATTCGCAGAGTAAACCGCAAAGCACAGGAAATTCGAAAGCTTCCGCCCTTCGCCATCGGCCGCCGGGGAGGAGGGCGCGGCTATATCCTTCGCTGTTTGGGACTTGGGCATGGCATATCCTCTCAAGGGGCATTGCTATTCCATATTACATAAGTCGCATCCGATAAAATCGCAATAGTATTGGTAGGGTCAAAGCTTCTAAGGATCGGGCACCGCATACTGGTACCCGGTCCGTGTCGATTACGACAATTGCTCTCAATCAGCGGATTCGACAAGCAGCTCGATCTCGGCCGGCAAGCACAGCGGGAGGCTGGCGACGCCAAGGACGAACGGACCGACAACATCGTGGTTTCGGACGGGCATGTTATGGATACCGTTTCGAGACGACGTTCACGGTCGGGGTGACCCTTCGGTTCAGCAGAAACGGGACGTTTCAATTTCGCGCCAGTGAGCGCACGGGGAATGCTGCCATCCCCCATGATTTTCGGGCCTTATCCGAATGTGAAGGCAAAGGCTTCGACACCTGGGTCCTGGAAACGTATCTCGAAGGTGCGCTCCGCAACTTTGCCGGCCTGCCGCACAAGCTGATAGAGGCGTGTTTCCTTCACTGTCCCCTTGCCATCCTTGTCGACATCGGCCCCGTGGTCATCTCCCGGAGCCTTGCCGTCGACCGTCACCTGGAAGCGGATCGGCTTGCCGTCGGAGCCTGGGCCGAGAACCAGATGCAGGTCGCGGGCGCTGAACCGGTAGGTGATACCGCCGCCCGCCCGAGCGAGCGTCGCCTGTTCCGGGCCGACGATCCAGGTGCCGGACAAACCCCATTCGTTGAGGCTCGGTTCGGGGATCGAATAGTTGCTCGCGGCGTCGGCCTGCAGGCGTTCGGGGGAGACGAAATTCGACGCTTGCTGGTAGCCGAGATAGGTTTCGCCGGAGCGGATGTTCTTCAGGTCCGGACTTGCCTCGGCGCCCTTCGCGTCCGGCGTCACCGGCGCCCCCGCCGCCGTCTCGCTGCCGGCTTCGCGCAGCAGGTCCTGAATGGCTTGCTCGGTCTGCCCGTAGCTGCCCTCGCCGAAATGGTGGTAGCGGATCTGGCCCTTGGCATCGATCAGGTAGTGTGCCGGCCAGTAGCTGTTATCGAAGGCGCGCCAGATTTTGTAATCGTTGTCGATCGCGACCGGATAGCCGATCTTGAAGTCACCGACAGCCTTTTTGACGTTGGAGATCTTCTTCTCGAAGGCGAATTCGGGGGCGTGCACGCCGATCACGACGAGCCCCTGGTCCTTGTATTTTTCCGCCCAGGCGCGGACGTAAGGCGTGGTGCGGATGCAGTTGATGCAGGAATAGGTCCAGAAGTCGATGAGCACCACTTTCCCGCGGAGCTGTTCGGTAGTAAGCGGCGGCGAGTTCAGCCATTCCACCGCGCCATCCAGCGAAGGCGCACGGCCTTCCACGGGAAGATCGCTGCGGAACGGCCGCTTCGCATCGGCCGCCGGGATGATCGTGCCGTTGCTGGCGACCTCGGACGGCACGCCGCCGGCGGGCTCTGCATGGAACCTCTCCAGCAAGGCCTGTTCGAAGGATGCGGTGCTTGCATAGGAAAGCCTTGCCAACAGGCCGGTATCAACCCCCAGTGCGATGGCGGCAACGCCGGCCAGAACAGCGGCGCCAAGCAATTGGCGAATTCGCTCGCTGACGCCGAGCGACCGCTTCATGCGGTCAAAGATCTTTCCTCCGACAAGCAATGCGACGGCAAGCGACGTTGCTGCGCCCGCCGAATAGGCAAGAAGGAGGAATGTCGTTTGCAGGTTGGCCCCTTGCAATGCGGCACCTGTCAGCACGAGGCCGAGAATCGGGCCGGCGCAGGGCGCCCAGAGCAAGCCGGTCGCGATCCCGAGAGCAAGCGAACTCTTGACGGTGGGTGCGGCGCCTCGTTCGCCTGGCGCATTCAAAAGATGGTTTCCCAGACCGACGATCGGCTGTGCAAGCTTACTTGCGATCCTCGGTGAAAGGAGGCTTACTCCCAAGAGGGCAAGGAGGAGGAGCGCGGCAAGGCGGCCATATTCATTGGCGCGAATGGCCCAGCCACCGCCGACGGCGGCAAGTGTGGCGACGAGCGCAAAGGTGACGGCCATGCCCGCAAGCATGGGCAGCGTGCTCCTGGCGAACGGCTGTCCGGCGCGCGCGAAGACGAAGGGGAGGACGGGGAGAATGCACGGGCTGAGAATGGTCAGCGCACCTCCGAGATAGGCTAAGATAAGAAGCGTCATCATCGTTTCCTTTGAAGCCGAGTGATCGGCGGCAATGTGCCTGGACCAACAAGCACGTGCATCTGGCCGGTGTGACGTATCCCGGGTGTGTCCGGTTCTGCGGGGGAATGTACCGAAACGTTGAAATCGGCCGCTGTTTCTACAGAGCGATACAAAGCGCGCCGAGGGCGAGGTGATTTACGCTCTGGCGGCGCAATTGTATCAGAACGTATCCGGGCTGCCGGAAGCTACATCCTTACTTAAATGCGGTCGGCTAATGACACATCGCGGATACACGCGGCCGGTTATCTGCCGCTTGTGAACAATTCGACAGGAGAGACCAATGTCAGAGGAAATCAACCTGCACCGCCGCCGTTTCTTCGGCGTGGCTGCCGTGGCCGTTGCGGCAATCGAACTCGGCATGACCAGAACTGCCAGCGCTCAATCTGAACAGACTTCCACTGCACAATTGCCGGCGATCAAAGCCGGGAGCAACACATCCTTCGAAGCATTGAAGCAGGTGCACGCCGGGCTGCTTGATGTCGGATATGCCGAGGCAGGCCCGGCAAACGGCCCTGTTGTCCTGCTGCTGCATGGCTGGCCCTATGACATCCACGCTTTCCTCGATGTTGCACCGCTCCTCGCCTCCGCCGGCTATCGCGTGATCGTGCCTCATCTGCGCGGCTACGGCACGACCCGGTTCCTTTCGACCGAAACTCCCCGGAATGGCCAGCAGTCGGCCTTGGCTGCCGACATGATCGCGCTCATGGATGCGCTCAAAATCGAGAAGGCCATCGTTGCCGGCTACGACTGGGGAGCGCGGACCGCCAACATCATGGCGGCGCTGTGGCCCGAGCGCTGCAAGGCGATGGTCTCGGTCAGTGGCTATCTGATCGGCAGCCAGGAAGCCAACAGGAAGCCGCTTCCCCCGAAGGCGGAGCTTGCCTGGTGGTATCAGTTCTATTTTGCCACCGAACGCGGACGTCTCGGCTACGAAAGCAATCGGCGGGATTTCGCAAAACTCATCTGGCAGACGGCCTCGCCGAAGTGGAACTTCGACGATGCGACATTCGACAGATCCGCGGAATCCTTCGACAATCCCGATCATGTCGACATCGTCATCCATAATTATCGCTGGCGCCTGGGACTTGCCGAAGGCGAGGCTAAATTCGATGCTTACGAAAAGACGCTCGCCACGGGGCCGAAGATCTCGGTGCCGACGATCACGATGGAGGCCGATGCCAACGGAGCGCCGCATCCCGAGCCTGCGTCCTATGCCGGTAAGTTCTCCGGCAAATACGAGCATCGCACCATTACCGGCGGGATCGGCCATAACCTTCCTCAGGAGGCCCCGCAGGCGTTCGCGCAAGCGGTTATAGATGTCGATCATTTTTAGCTAGACGATAGTCCTGCGAAGCTTGTTGCTCCCATTGCAGCAGTATGCGCCTTGGGTCGAATGTGTGAAGTCTAAAGCGAGTGGGCGGCGCAGCCGCCCATGCCGGTGGGGAAGGGGGTTTCAATATGGACCATATCGATCACGTCCTGATCGTCGACGATGATCGCGAAATCCGCGAACTGGTGTCGAGCTATCTGACGAAAAACGGCCTGCGGACGACGGTCGCCGCCGATGGGCGGCAGATGCGCAGCTTCCTGGAGGCGAATGCCGTTGATCTGATCGTGCTGGATGTGATGATGCCCGGTGACGACGGACTGGTTCTTTGCCGCGAGCTTCGCGCCGGCAGGCACAAGGCGACGCCGATCCTGATGCTGACCGCACGCAGCGATGAAATGGACCGTATCCTCGGACTGGAAATGGGTGCGGACGACTACCTTCCGAAACCCTTTGCAGCGCGCGAGCTTCTCGCCCGAATCAAAGCGGTGCTGCGGCGTACGCGGATGCTGCCGCCCAACCTTCAGATCAGCGAGGCCGGACAATTGCTGAGCTTCGGGGACTGGCGGCTCGACACCGTCGCCCGTCACTTGCTCGACAAGGACGGGACCGCGGTTGCCCTGAGCGGCGCCGAATACCGCCTGCTGCGTGTCTTCATCGATCACCCGCAGCGCGTGCTCAACCGCGACCAGCTCCTGAATCTGACGCAGGGCCGCGATGCCGATCTCTTCGACCGGTCGATCGATCTGCTCGTAAGCCGTGTGCGTCAGCGGCTGGGAGACGATGCGCGCGAACCCGCCTATATCAAGACGGTTCGCAGCGAGGGCTATGTCTTTTCGGTTCCCGTCGAAATCGTGGAGCTTCGCCAATGAACACGGCGAAATCCTTCGATCCTAGACGGCTGTGGCCGAGCACATTGCGGTCCCGGCTCTTCCTCATCCTGTTGGTCGGGCTGGCAATTGCCTATGGGCTCTCCTTCAGCGTGCTCTATACCGAACGCTATATGTCCGCGAAGGCGGTGATGCTTGGCACGCTGGAAAGCGATCTCGCGACGTCGATCGCCATCCTCGACCGGCTGCCCGCCAATGAGCGGGCCGATTGGCTCGACCGGCTCAGTCGTGGCAACTACCGCCTTGTGCTAGGGTCAGGCCTCCCTGGTGTACCGGACACATCCGGCCGGGGTGCGGAGATTGCCACCAGGATTGAAGAGGCGGTCGGCCCTCGCTTCCCGCTGCGCGTCGAAGCGATCCCCGGCGATGTGAGCAGATTGCAGGCGCACCTGAACTTGAGTGATGGCAGCCCGTTGACCATCGACATTACGCCGAAGGGCGTCATGCCGATCGCCGAATGGCTGCCCTATGTTTTTGCCATCCAGATGCTGCTCATCATCTTCTGCACATGGTTTGCGGTACGGCTGGCGATCCGCCCTCTCGCTGATCTTGCGGCCGCCGCCGATGCGCTGGATCCGAACAAGAAGAGCCCGGGCCTGAGTGACAGGGGCCCGAGCGAGGTTGCCCACGCGGCAAGGGCCTTCAATGCCATGCGGGATCGAATTGCGCACTACCTCGAGGAGCGCGTGCAGATTCTGGCGGCCATTTCCCACGATCTCCAGACGCCGATTACCCGCATGCGCTTGCGTGCCGACATGGCGGACGATTCTCCGGAGAGGGTGAAGCTCCTGCACGACCTCTCCGAGATCGAGCGCCTCGTTCAGGACGGGATCGCCTATGCGCGAAGCGCGCATGGAAATGGAGAGAAGCTCTCGCGCATTGATCTCGCATCCTTCATCGAGAGCCTTTGCTACGACTACCAGGATACGGGAAAGCCAGTCTCCGTCAGCAGTATGGTGAGTGGAACGGTCGCCACCAAGCCGCATGCGCTTCGCCGCATCCTCTCGAACTTCATCGACAATGCGCTGAAGTTCGGCGGCTCGGCGGAGATCAGCGTCGAGCGAGGAGAAGGCGGCGACATCGCCATTGTGGTCATGGATCGCGGCCCGGGCATTCCGGAAGATCAGCTCGAGGCTGCCATGCAGCCTTTCTTCCGGCTTGAGCAATCCCGCAATCGGGAGACCGGCGGAACCGGTCTCGGTCTCGCCATCGCGCAGCAGCTGACCGCCGCCATCGGCGGCCGGATGAGACTTTACAACCGTGTCGGCGGCGGCCTCGCGGCAGAAATTGTCATCCGCTAGCTGACGCTCGAGCGCCTTCAAGGGTTGCTTCCCTCTCGCCGGAATTTTTACTAGCGGACGGCCTGCTTGAACTTCGCCGGCGTCAAGCCGGTCGCGCGTCGAAATGCGCGCGTAAAACTCGATTGCGACGAATATTGACAATCAAAGGCAATCTCGCTGAGTGACATCTGGCCGATCGTGAGGAGTTTCTTTGCGCGCTCCAGCCGGCGTCCACTTACATAGCTATGCGGTGGCGTCCCGACGCTGGCCGCAAATGCCCGCGTAAAATGGAAGACGCTCAGACACGCTATGCTCGCCAGATCGCTCACTGTAATTTCCTCGGTGAGATGCTCTTCAATATAGGCAAGAACACGCCGCAATCTGACGTTATCCAGTCCAAGTGTCGGCTGGCGTTCTAAACGACGTACCGGAGTCTCTGAGTGCTCATGAAGGAGTCGGGCCGCCAGAAAGAGCGACGCAGTTTCGACCAGCATACGTCCGGACGTGGTCGGATTCGACATTTCGCGTAGGATTGACAAAGCAATCTCGTTGATGATGCCGTCCTGCACGCCGGAACTATAGCGGATCAACTGTCCGGGGAGCCGAGGCACGCTGAAGTCTGTCGCCAGGCGGACGAAAGCGGAGGATGGAAGATAAAGGTGAGCGACTTGTAGTTCTTCCGATGCGATGTGGATTGCGTCGGCTTTGGCGGCCATGGGATTAAGCCAGATCGTGCCGTCGGAAGGCCGAACGCGTCGCTGCTCTCCTCCGACTTTGCACGTCACCGCTCCTTCATCTGAGCCACTGACTATGACCGCTATTTCCAGATCCTCCGCTTCAGCCCCCGGTCCCTCACAACTGGAATGAGCCCGGAACTCTGCAAAGAGCGTCGACCATCCCAAATCGCCCGAAGACCTGAGCAGACGGGAGGCAGGGTATTTTCTGTAACCCTGTGAATGCAGTTCATCCAACATGTCAGCGCACCAACAAGTATGAGGCAACAGCCTGTCCGACGGTAATGACCTAGACGGTCTACAGTCGGCCATGACCAGCCACAACCTGCACCTCAGGATAGGAGAATTTGGTCTAATTCTTTGATAAAGAGCCAAATCTCGGTGCTGTTATTCGTTGTATCCGTGCGCCAGCGCTATTGTTTACCGATCTGAGCCGACGGTGCGATGCGCCGCCGGGTCAGATCGGACCACCTAGTTGTTGATCGGCTCGAGGTGCTGACGCAGACCATCATTGATCTGCTTGATCGCCGCGTCCGTGGAAGGAACGTTGCGAAGCGCGTTCAGAAGCACGAAATCATGGATCGTGCCGTTATAGCGAACCGCATCGACCTTGACTCCCGCATCCTTTAGTCTTCGGGCGTAGGCTTCGCCTTCATCACGCAACGGATCGTTCTCCGCCGTGATGACGAGCGCGGGAGGCAGGCCCTTTAGCTCTTCGTTGCTTGCGCGTAGAGGCGAAACGTAGGGATTGTTTCGAGTCTTCTCGTCCGGCGCGTAGAGATCCCATCCGTACTTCATAAATGCGCGGGCCAGGAATCGGCCTGTTCCGTACTCGTGATACGACTGGGTGTCCATGCTGGCGTCGGTTGCCGGAATGAGAAGCACCTGATACGCGATCTTGGGCCCTTTACGATCCTTGCTCATGAGAGAAAGCGCGGCGGTCATATTTCCGCCGACGGAATTGCCGGCAACGGCGATGCGATTGCCGTCAGCGCCCAATTCATTAGCGTGTTCGGCGACCCATTTCAGCGCACCATAGGACTCTTCGAGTTGCGTCGGGAATTTCGCGGCCGGCAAGGGCGTGTACTCGACGAATACGCCAACTTGTCCGGAGCCGACCACGAGATCGCGGAGCAAACGCTGATGGTTCTCGAAATTCCCGACGATCCAAACCCCGCCGTGTATGAAGAAGAGGACACCTAGCTTTCCGCTCAAGTGTTCGGGCTTCATGATGTAGAGTTTCACTTGCCGTCCGTCCTGGGAGATGACCTTTTCTGTCGTCGTAACTCCGCTCATGTCGACAGGCGTCTTGGACTGCAGGCCTGTGAGGATATCCTGCGGCTTCGGTTGGGGCAGCTCCCAGAATGCGCTGCTGTCCTTGTTGATCTCAGCCAGGAACGACCGGATCTCGGGATCGATTCGTGGATCGGTGTTGGCCTCGGCAGCTATTGCGATCGTTTGGGTCATGAGAGTTGCTCCTATCAATGCGCTTGCGAATGTGCGGATGCGGCCCATGGGAATGCTCCGTGTATTGGGGGGCGTCAGTTTGCGTGACCGTTTTTAGGGGCTCGGCGAGAAGCCCTCTCTGCCGTTCCTGCTGTTGTTTTGACTGATCTTGCGCTTTGCAGGGAGCGATCTTCACCCGCGACATGCCGGTATTGCCGCGGCCACGCGGAGTGCAGGCTGTGGCGGCTGATGCTCAGGCTGCCCGCGATGCGTGACCGGCTGCAAATGCTTGCGGCCCGGTCACGGCGTCTCGATGATCTTTTCGAAGCCTCCTGTCTCGGTCTCGCCATCGCGGAGCAGCTGACCGCTGCGATCGGCGGCCGGATGAGGCTTTACAATCGTCTTGGCGGCGGCCTCGCAGCAGAAATTGTCATCCGCTAAGCGCCACGTTGCTCGGCGCATACCAACATATGGCATGGCTGGACTCCGCAGCCGGGGATGCACGCGTCTCTAGCTCTAGGACGCATCGGTCGAGAACTTGTGTATCGTCGTCGACTTTAGCGTTTCGCCCGGCTTCAGCACCGTCGTCGGAAAGGACGGCTTGTTCGGCGAATCCGGGAAGTGCTGCGTCTCGAGGCAGAAGCCGTCAGTCTGGCGGTATTGTTGACCGGCCGCGCCGACGAGCGTCGAGTCGAGGAAGTTGCCGCTGTAGAACTGGATGCCGGGCTCCGTGGTTGATATCTCCATGATCCGGCCAGAGCGCGGATCGTAGGCGCGCGCCGCGAGCGAGAGGCCACTTCCCGACCGGTTCAGGACGAAGTTGTGATCGTATCCGCGGCCAAAGATCATTTGTTCGTCGTTCGCGCGGATGCGTGCGCCGATCGGCATCCCCTGACGGAAGTCGAACGGCGTGCCGCTCACCGAGGCGAGCTGTCCGGTCGGGATCAGGGTCGCATCGACCGGCGTGTAGCGATCGGCGTTGATCGTGAGGATATGATCGCCGATCCCGCCCACGCCGTCGCCGGCGAGGTTGAAGTAGGAGTGACTGGTGAGATTAACCACCGTTGGTTTGTCAGTCGTCGCCTCGTAATCGATGCGCAGCTCGTTGTCGTCGGTGAGAGTATAGGTGACCCCGACCGTAAGCGCACCGGGATAGCCTTCCTCGCCATCCTTGCTCGTGTAGCTGAGCCGCGCCGCAGCGCCGCTCCCGCCGGTCAGTGGCTCGACGGCCCAGACAACCTTGTCGAAGCCTTTCTTGCCGCCATGCAGGCTGTTTGGTCCGTTATTTGCGGCGAGCTGGTACTGCGTGCCGTCCAGTGAGAACTTCGCGCTGCCGATGCGATTGCCGTAGCGTCCGATCAAGGCGCCGAAATAAGGATTCTTGGACTCGTAGTCGGCGAGTTCCTTGAAGCCGAGCACGATGTTGCCGAGGTTGCCCCAGCGGTCGGGTACGTTGATCGCCGTGATGATGCCGCCATAGGCGATGAATTTGACAGACGCGCCCTTGTCGTTGGTGAGCGTGTAGAGATCGACGGCTTTGCCGTCCTGCGTCTTTCCGAATGGGGTTTTGTCCACGGAGCCGGCGGCGGCGACCGCTGCCGTCAGTAGCACGCCCATGCCAAGCACAGCCGCGCCGAGCACTGACCTACCCCAAATATGCGATATGTTGTGATCGACCCACGTCATGGTTTCCTCCCCTCATAGACATCCTCGCGGCCGGCCTCGGGCGAGCCGCCTGGAAGATCAACTTTAAACCCATCTTAATATTAGCGTAAGCGAATATATGTTATACGGGCGACCGCAGCGCCGCACAGCGCACGCTTTAGTCGAACCCGGCTTCAAGGAGGTTGGTGTGGCTCGCGAACGGTCGATCTCCGCCAAGACGTTGCAGCGCCTGCCGATCGTTTTGCGACCGCCCATGATACGGCGAATAGCTACGAGGAACATTGTCGCGCTTGCGGGGCGGGCGGCTACTGGCGTAAAATCGGCTGCTCTATCTATATGTTCTGCGCGTCTGGAATGAGGGGAGGGACCTGGATAAACACGGGTTTGTTCGATCCGGATTCGATGATCTCAAAGACCTTTTTCAACATTCCCGGTACGTCCTGCCGCACCATCTCGATCCCGTTTCCGAGCAAAGTCACGAAGGGGTCCCAGTCGAAGCAGCCGAGGACGAGGTTGCGGTCGTCGAGGTGGCCGGAGCGGCGAATCCACCGCATGACTCCTTCCAGCGAGATCGTCGAATTGACGAACATGCCTTTAGCCGGCGCATTGCCGCGAAGAGCGAGATCGTCGAGCGCCTTTTCGGCTTTTTCCGGTGCATAGCCGCAGGCAAGAATATTCTCCTCCTGAACGGCGACGCCCAGTTCCGCATGGGCCTCGCGGAACCCTCGTATGCGCTCGGATGTGTTGTGATCGCTGCCTCGCCCGCCAATGAAGAGGAGTGACTCCTTCCTTCCCAGCCTGCGCTCGCAATTGAGCAGAATGCGCCGGGTCAGTTCCCGGGCTCCCGCGAAGTTATCCGATATGACCGACGGGGCAAGCGCGCCGGGGAGGTCGAGATTCAGGCTGCGGACGCCTGCCGCCGCACACATCTCGGTGATCCGGTCGGGATCAGTCGCGCCGGTCGCGATAAGGCATTCGACCTGATAGGAAAGCAAAGTGCGCGCCGCCTCAACCTCGAGTTCGGGATCGCGGCGCGTGCAGGTGATGATCGGAAAAAGGCCGCGCGCACGTGCCATGTCTTCGAAGAGTTCGACGATGGAGCCGAAGTAGCGGTTGTCGTATTTCGGAACGATCATCCCGATGATGTGGGACTTCTCGCGCCTGAGCAGGCTCGCCTGCATGTTCAGAGCGTAACCCTGTTCCTCCGCGATCCGCATGATCTTTTCGGCAAGCTGACTGCTGATCCTGCGCTTCTTCCAATTGCCGTTGAGCACGGCGCTGACGGCGCTCGCGGATGTGCCGGCAAGCTCTGCCAGATCGTAGATTGTCGTTCTCTTCGTCTGCCTTACTTGAGTCAAATCGTCCTTCTCCGTTTCGGCGGTAACTTGACACCAATCGAGAGAAGTGGCAATTCTTGCTTCATCGATTGAGCAAGGCTGCTTTATCGATGAAGCAAGTTGGCTTTGCGCCGACGCAGGGAGGCAGTTTCAAGAAGGACGCGGAGAGGATGTCCTTTTGCAGGAGGCGCACTGATCGTCGTTTTTTCGGCGGCGAAAGGGGCGAGAAACGGAACTGACAGTGGTGACTTCCGGCAATGGCAATGCCTGTATTTTGATCACACAAAGGAGGAGAAAATGAATTATCGTAATTTACTTATGGCTTCGGCGACCATCGTCATGGGGTTTGCCGGCGTAGCCTCGGCTCAAGAGGCCGCTACGGTCGCTTTCCTGATGCCGGACCAGGCATCCACACGCTATGAGCAGCACGACTTCCCCGGCTTCAAGGCTGAGATGGAAAAGCTTTGCCCGAAGTGCACGGTGGTCTATCAGAATGCCAATGCCGACGCCTCGCTGCAGCAGCAGCAATTCAATTCGGTGATCGCTCAGGGTGCCAAGGTGATCGTTCTCGATCCGGTGGATTCCGCCGCTGCGGCCGGTCTGGTCGAGATCGCGCAGTCGCAGGACGTCAAGGTCATTGCCTATGACCGTCCGATCCCGGACAAGCCGGCAGACTATTACGTTTCCTTCGACAACGAAGGTATCGGCTATGCGATCGCGAAATCTCTGGTCGAGCACCTCAAGGCTGCCGGCGCTCCAGACGGCGCGGGCATCCTTGAAATCAACGGTTCGCCGACCGACGCGGCCGCGGGCCTGATCCGCGACGGCATCCATCGCGGCCTCAAGGAATCCGCCTACAAGACGCTCGCGGAATACGACACGCCGGAATGGGCGCCGCCGAAGGCGCAGGAGTGGGCCGCCGGCCAGATCACCCGCTTCGGCAAGGATATCAAGGGTGTGGTCGCCGCCAACGACGGTACGGCCGGCGGCGCGATTGCCGCATTCAAGGCAGCCGGTGTGAATCCGGTTCCGCCGGTAACGGGCAACGATGCAACGATCGCGGCGCTTCAGCTCGTCATCTCCGGCGACCAGTACAACACGATTTCGAAGCCCTCCGAGATCGTCGCCGCTGCCGCCGCCAACGTGGCGGTGCAGATGATCAAGGGCGAACAGCCTAAGGCCAAGACCACGCTCTACAACACGCCGTCGGAACTGTTCATCCCCGCCGTCGTTACGGCTGAGAACATCAAGGCCGAAATCTTCGACAAGAAGATCCAGACGCCCGAGCAGATTTGCACCGGCGAATACGCCGACGGCTGCAAGAAGCTCGGCATCACCAACTAAACTCGCCCATTGTGCTCCGGCCGTGTTCGTCGCGGCCGGATGCGCGAGCGGCAAGAAGGGCTACAGCCATGATTACGGACGTCAAGGGTATGCCGGAGAGAGGACAGACGATCCTCCGGCTCAGCAATGTTTCCAAACATTTCGGAGCGGTTTCGGCGCTGGCCGACATCGAACTAGAGGTGAAGGCTGGAGAGGTCGTGGCGCTGGTCGGCGATAACGGCGCCGGCAAATCGACGTTGATCAAAATACTTGCAGGCGTTCATCAGGCGTCCTCCGGAACGATCGAGTTCTGCGGCAGCAGCGTCACGCTGGATAGTCCGAGCAAGGCTTTGGAACTCGGCATCGCGACCGTGTTCCAGGACCTTGCGCTCTGCGAAAACCTCGATGTCGTCGCCAATCTCTTCCTTGGCCACGAGCTTTCTCCGTGGGGTCTCGATGAGGTGGCCATGGAAGTTCGCGCCTGGACGCTCCTCCGAGAGCTTGCTGCGCGCATTCCGTCCGTTCGTCAGCCCATCGCGTCTCTTTCGGGAGGACAGCGCCAGACGGTTGCGATCGCCCGCTCGCTGCTGCTCGACCCGAAGATCATCATGCTTGACGAGCCGACCGCAGCCCTCGGCGTCGCCCAGACTGCCGAAGTCCTCAACCTGATCGACCGCGTCCGCGAGCGGGGCCTCGGCGTCATCATCATCAGCCATAACATGGAGGACGTGCGCGCGGTGGCAGACCGCATCGTCGTGCTCAGGCTTGGCCGCAACAACGGCGTCTTTACGCCAGACGCATCCAATCACGACCTTGTCGCCGCAATCACCGGCGCAACCGAAAACGCCGTTTCCCGGCGGATCGAGCGCAAGGCCGGCACGATACATGAGACGAGCGGGAGACCGGTATGACCCAGAAGACGCCCGACACCCTCAGCAGGCCGGCCGCGGCTCTCGACCGCAGCGACGAACGCGTCAGGCACGACGACAATATTCTGGGAATGGCAAAGGCTTTCTTCGACCGCGTGCGGTCGGGCGATCTCGGCATGCTGCCGGTTGCCGTCGGCCTCATCGTCATCTCGACGGTCTTCTCGATTCTCAACCCCGTGTTCCTCGCGCCGAACAACCTCGTCAACCTCTTGTTCGATTGCGCCACCGTCGGGGTGATTTCGCTTGGCATCGTCTGCGTCTTGATGCTCGGCGAAATCGATCTCTCGGTCGGGTCGATGAGCGGCCTCTCCTCGGCAATTCTCGGCGTGCTTTGGGTGAATGCCGGTTGGCCAGCGGTCGCAGCGATATTGGTTGCGATCGTCGCGGGTCTCGTCGTCGGCTGCCTTTACGCGGTTCTCTATAACCGGCTCGGCATGCCGAGCTTCGTTTCGACGCTGGCGGGCTTGCTCGCGCTCCTCGGCATGCAGCTCTACATCCTTGGGCCCACGGGCAGCATCAATCTGCCCTACGCATCGTCGCTCGTCCGCTTCGGCCAGATCCTCGTCATGCCGGATTGGCTTTCCTATCTGCTGGCGCTCCTGCCGGGCATCGCGATCGTCGTGAACGGAATGAGAAACCGGCGGCAGCGTCAATCCGTCAATCTTTCTTCGCAACCGCTCGGCGCGCTCGCAATCAAGGCCATCGTGCTGACTGTGGCGCTGGAGTTCGCGGCCTACTACCTCAATCTCGGCCGCGGCGTGCCGTGGATGTTCGGCCTCTTCGTCGCGCTCGCCGTGATCCTGAACTATATGCTGACCCGCACGAAATGGGGACGCTCGATGTTCGCGGTCGGCGGCAATCGCGAGGCGGCACGCCGAGCGGGCATCAACGTGCGCCGCATCTATCTCAGCGCCTTCGTGCTCTGCTCGACACTCGCCACCATCGGCGGCATCCTTTCGGCTTCGCGACTTGCCTCGTCCAGCCAGCAGGCAGGCACGGGCGACGTGAACCTCAACGCCATCGCCGCGGCAGTCATCGGCGGCACAAGCCTCTTCGGCGGCCGTGGCAGCGCCTATTCCGCCCTGTTGGGCATCATCGTCATCCAGGCGATTTCCAACGGGCTCACTCTTCTCAATCTCAGCTCCTCCCTGCGCTACATGATCACCGGCGCGGTTCTGGCGATCGCCGTCATTGTCGATTCGCTCGCCCGTCGCTCACGTGTCAGCCATGGACGCGCCTGACCGCATTTCCAAGGAGTATTCGTCATGACTGACCTCATGAAAGGCAAGGTTGCCGCCATCACGGGCGCGGCATCGGGCATCGGATTGGAGTGCGCCCGCACACTTCATGCCGAAGGTGCAACCGTCGTGCTCGTTGATCGCGCCAGGGAGAAGCTCGAGGCTCTTTGCAACGAGATGGGCGCGGGCGCTCTCCCGCTGGTGGTCGATCTTCTCGATGGAAAGCAGGTTTCCGGCATGCTGCCTCGCATTCTTGAGGCGGCCGGCCGGCTCGATATCTTCCACGCCAATGCCGGCGCCTATATCGGCGGGCCGGTCGCGGAAGGTGACCCGGACGCCTGGGACCGCATGCTCAACCTCAACATCAATGCGGCGTTTCGCTCGGTCCATGCGGTGCTGCCGCATATGATCGCCCAGAAGTCGGGGGATATCCTTTTCACCAGCTCGGTTGCGGGCGTCGTGCCGGTCGTATGGGAGCCGATCTACACGGCTTCGAAATTCGCCGTGCAGGCTTTCGTCCACTCCACACGCCGTCAGGTCGCGCCACATGGCGTGCGCGTCGGCGCGGTGCTGCCGGGACCGGTCGTGACCGCCTTGCTTGACGACTGGCCGAAGGCGAAGCTGGACGAGGCGCTTGCCAACGGCAGCTTGATGCAGCCGAAGGAAGTGGCCGAAGCTGTTCTTTTCATGCTGTCGAGACCGCGCAACGTGACGATCCGCGACCTCGTGATCCTGCCGAACAGCGTCGACCTCTAAGTGTTGACAGTTCCGGTTGCCGGAACGCAATAGAACCCGAACCTTGCCGATTTAAAGCGAGAGACCATGAGCGACACATCCCACACGCCACCAGCGGGTGCCAAGCATGTCATCGGCGTCGATGTCGGCACCGGCAGCGCCCGCGCGGGCGTGTTCGACCTGACCGGGCGGATGCTTGCGTCCGCCAAGCGGGATATCACGCTGTTCCATGAACCAGGCGCCATAGTCGAGCAATCGAGCACCGAGATCTGGCAAGCCGTGTGCGGGGCCGTGCGTGAAGCCGTCGCCGCGGCCGGGGTCGATCCCGCTTCCGTCGCGGGTCTCGGCTTCGACGCCACATGTTCGCTCGTCGTGCTCGGGAAGGGCGGAAAGCCGCTTCCCGTCGGTCCTTCGGAAAATCCGGAACGAAACATCATCGTCTGGATGGACCACCGCGCCGTCCCACAGGCGGAGCGCATCAATGCGCTTGGCCACGACGTGCTGCGCTATGTCGGCGGTCGCATTTCGCCCGAGATGGAAACCCCCAAGCTTCTCTGGCTCAAGGAGAATCGTCCGCAGGTGTTCGATGCCGCATGGCAATTCCTCGACCTTGCGGACTTCCTGACCTGGCGGGCGACGGGGGACCTGTCGCGCTCGACCTGCACGGTCACCTGCAAATGGACCTATCTTGCTCATGAGAAGCGATGGGATGCCGATTACTTTCACCAGATCGGCCTTGGCACGCTGGCGGACGAAGGGTTCGCCCGCATCGGGCAGGCCATCGTCGAGCCCGGCTCAGCACTCGGCCAGGGGCTGACCGAGGCCGCTGCCAGCGAGCTTGGCCTCCACCCAGGAACGGCGGTTGCTGCCGGACTTATCGATGCTCATGCGGGCGGGATCGGAACCGTGGGCATCGGGGCAGGCCCGCAAGCCAATCTGGCCTATGTTTTCGGCACCTCGTCCTGCACGATGACGTCGACGGCAGAGCCGGCCTTCGTACCCGGTGTCTGGGGGCCCTACTATTCGGCAATGGTGCCGGGAATGTGGTTGAACGAGGGCGGCCAGAGCGCTGCCGGCGCTGCGATAGACCATCTTCTGTCCTTCCATCCGGCCGCCGCAGGGGCGAGGGAGCTTTCGAAGCGCGCCGGAGTTCCACTGCCGGTTCTGCTGGCAGACATGGCTGCGCAAAAGGCAGGCCGTCCTTCGGAAGCAGTCAAGCTCGTGACCGGCCTGCATGTTGTTCCCGAGTTCCTCGGCAATCGTGCGCCATTTGCAGATCCGCACGCCCGCGCGATCATCGCCGGTCTCGGGATGGAGAGGGATATCGACAGCCTGGTTCTCCTCTATGTCGCAGGGCTCTGCGGCATCGGCTACGGACTCAGGCAGATCGTCGATACGCAGGCTGATGCGGGCGTGACCATCGAGAATATCGTCATCAGCGGCGGCGCAGGCCAGCACGATTTCGTTCGCCAGCTGCTCGCCGACGCGAGCGGCAAGCCGGTCGTCGCAACCAAGGCTGAGGAACCCGTATTGCTGGGTGCCGCCATCCTGGCAGCGGTCGCTGGCAGGGTGTCTTCGGATGTACGCGACGCCATGACGAAATTGTCCGCCGCCGCGCAGGCATACCAACCGGCGGAAGGCCTGATCGCCGATCTTCATGCCAAGCGCTACAAGGGTTTCAAGGAGCTTCAAACCTTGACGCGAAACCTTCGGCAGTGCTGAGGCCGACGTATCCTCGTGAACCGGATGTCGATGCGAGCTCTACTCCAGTGCTCTCGATCGCGGATCGGTTTCGAGCGTCTGTCCGACATTGATCCACTTAGAAGCCTCGACCGACGAGCACAAAAAAGCCCGGCACTCTGGCCGGGCTCTAGGCACGTACAGGCATAACCGGCTTAGGCGCCGAGCGTTGCCTTTACCCTTTCCCGCGTATAGGGCAGGTCGTAGATGCGCTTGCCGGTCGCGTGCTTGAGGGCGTTGGCAATGGCTCCCCCCGTCGGTCCCTGGGCTGCTTCCGCAACGCCAAGATAGGGCTGGCCGGGATTGTCGACGATATGCACCTCGATGCTGTCCGGAACCGCGCTGAATCGCAGGATCGGATAGGCCGACCAGTCGGGGCTGGTGATGCGGGTGTTGTTGAAATGCACCGCCTCGTACAGCGTCCAGCTCATCGATTGCAGGATGCCGCCTTCCGTCTGGTTGATGATGGCGTTCGGGGCAACCGCCTCGCCGCAATCGACCGCCGAGACCACATGCGAGATGCGGATATTGCCGGTCTCGGCATCCACGTCCGCTTCCAGCGCAATGGCGAGATAGGCGGCGTGGTTCTTGTACTTGGCAAAGGCAAAGCCTCGGCCCTTGCCCGCCGGCAGCGGATCATTGCTCCAGCCGAACTTCTCAGCCGTTACCTCCATGACCTTCCGGGCCCGCGGATCCTTCATGTGCCGGAGGCGGAATTCGACGCGGTCGGCGCCGGCGGCTTCCGCCAACTCGTCCATGAAGCTCTCGATCGAGAAGACGTTGCAGTAGGCACCGAGGCCGCGAAGCGCGGAAACGCGGACCGGCATGTCTGGAACGAAATGCCAGTTCACGCGCTGGTTCGGGACGTCGTAAAGCGGGATGGCGTTGCGGTCTCCATTGCCGAGCGGCGAAATCTGCAGCTTGGCCGGATCCGGCGGAAAGTGCTTGGCCATCAGGCGGCCGGCGAGCATCGAGCCGGCGGAACCCGGACGCGTTCCGTGGTTGTTGCTCCACAGATCGTAATGCCAGTTGACGATGTTTCCCTTGTCATCGAGCGTCGCATTGGCGCGGGTCAGCATGCCGGGACCATAGGGCTCCCACAGATGCTCCTGATCGCGCATCCACTGCACGCGCACCGGACGGCCGGGAAGCGCGGTGGCGATGAGCGCCGCATCGGCTGCCGCATCGTCGGCGCCGTTATGGCCGTAGCAGCCTGATCCTTCCGTGTGGATGCAACGCACCTTTTCCGGCGGCATGCCGAGCATTTCGGCGATCGCCTTGCGGTCCGGGTAGACGCCCTGCGTATGCGTCCAGACGGTCAGTGCCTCGTCCTTGAACACGGCGACGGCGGCGGACGGACCGATCGAGGCGTGCATCTGGTAGGCGCGGGTGAACTGCGCAGACAGCGTCTTGACGCCCTCGGCCGTTTCCGCGCCGACCGAAGTGACGACGCCGACTTCGGTGACGTTGGCTTCGAGGAATGCCGGAAGCTGGTCTTGGTCCGGAAGCGCGGCCTGTTCCTGCCATTTTGCGATGGCAGTCATGGCGCGCATTGCCTTGACCGCCTGGAATTCCTGCTCGGCCACGACGGCGAGGAAATCGCCGTCGCGCACGATGGCGATCACGCCTGGCATCGTCTTGATCTTGGATTCGTCCAGATCGACGAGCTTGGCCGAATAGCTCGGCGGGCGCACCACGCGGGCATGGACCATGCCTTCGGGCCGCATGTCCTGCACATAGGCTTCGCCGCCGGTCACCTTGCCGGGAATGTCGACGCGGGCGAAGGGCTTGCCGATGGCACGATAGCTGTCCGGAGACTTGATCTTGGTGGTCGGGTCGGCATCGATATGCAGCATCTGCTCGGAGACGAGATCGCCGTAGGCGACGGAGGCGCCGTTGGGAGCGATCACCTTGCCGCCGTCGGCCTTGAGCTCTTCGGCCGGGACGCCGAGCTTGCCGCTCGCCTGGGCGATCAGGATCTGGCGGACCTGCGCGGCCGCATATCGGATGGCCGTGCCGCTATTCTGGATCGTCTGGCTGCCGGCCGTGTAGCCTTCATTGGGGGTGATCGCCGTATCGGCGGTGATCAGGTTGATCTGGGCCGGAGCCACTTCAAGCTCTTCGGCCGCGATCTGGCGCAGCGAGGTCTTGGTGCCCTGGCCGAGCTCGGCCTTGCCGGTATAGACCGTGATCGAGTTGTCGGCATCGATGCGGATCCAGGCATCCAGCGACGGCGTGTCGGCGAGGCTGCCCTGCAGCTTCGGGGCAACCGGCTTCGGGGCATTGGCGACTTCGCCTTCCTGGGCGAAGGTTTCTGCCGGAATTGCAAAGGAGACGACGAGGGCGCCGGAACCGGCAAGGAAACCGCGGCGGGTGACGTCAAGGAAAGTGGGGGCGTTCATCTTCTTTCTCCTCAACCGGCGGAGGCGGGGGCGGCCGAGGCCGACTTCATCAGCTCGCGCGCATGCTGGACGGATTTCAGGATGCGCATATGCGTGCCGCAGCGACAGAGATTGGGCTCGAGCGCCGTGCGGATATCGGCATCGGTGGCGTCGGGGTTGGACTCCAGCAGTGCCTGCGCCCGCATCATCATGCCGGCGATGCAATAGCCGCATTGCGCCGACTGTTCCTCGATGAAGGCCTGCTGCATCGGGCCGGGATTGTCGATTGTGCCGAGGCCCTCGACCGTCTTGATCTGCCGACCCTCGAGCAACATGATCGGGGTGAGGCAGGAGAAGATCGCCTCGCCGTCGACCATGACCGTGCAGGCGCCGCACTGGCCCATGCCGCATCCGAACTTGGCTGCATTCAGCTTGAGATCGTTGCGCAGCACGTAGAGGAGCGGTGTGGAGGGATCGGCCTCGACCTCGTGGGCCGCGCCATTAACGTTGAGCTTCATCATTGGTCTTGCGCTCCTATATTATCGGGGCCGCGCTCGATGCCGTCGGACGGCCGGACGCTGACCTGGAACTTTCCATTTCTGGTATCGGCTGCGCGGCTTGCCACATCCGTCCAGGCCGGCTTGCCGGCGAAATTGTCGCGCAGATAGGCAAGCAGATCGGCCAGTTGCTGGTCATTCATCGTTGCGGCAAAGCCGGGCATGATCGCGCTCTGGCGACCGCTTGCTGCCGGCAGGCCGAAGAGCACCGTATTGATCGCATTCTGCGCATCCGGCGCATTGATCGTGGTGCTCAGATGAAAGTTGATCCCGCCGAAGGGAAGGGGGCGGCTCCCGTCATGACAGGTGGCACAGGCCGCCTCGTAGATCGCCTGGCCGCGGCCGGTCGGCGTATCGGCTGCCGGTGCCGGCGCGCTGGCAAGCGCGAGGCTGTCGCTGACCTGTTTGCGGATCTCCTCACCCTTCTGCACCCGCTCGGGGGAGGGCGTGCCCATCAGCGAAGCAAGGTAGGTCGCGATCGCATGGACATCGGAATCGGGCAGCAGGCCGAGATTGCCCGTTACCTCGCCCATCGGGCCGTTGGTCACGCCGTGGTCCGGATGCCAGCCCTGGCGCAGATAGGCATAGAGGCTGTCCTGAGTCCACGCAACCGGGGCCGGCGAACTGGCGTCGAGCGCGAAGGCCGTCCAGCCCTCGGCCTGGCCACCGGCCAGATGCGCATCAGCCTTTTCGGCGCCGAGCGCGTTGCGCGGCGTATGGCAGGCGCCGCAATGGCCGAGACCGTTGACGAGATAGGCGCCGCGGTTCCACTCCGCGCTTTCTGACGCGACGTTCTCATAGGCGCCCTCGTTGAAGAACAGCGTCTTCCAGCCGGCGAGCACGAGACGGACATTCAGCGGGAACGGCAGCTCGTTTGCCGGCGGCGTCTGCTTGACCGGCGGTCGGGTCATCAGGAAGGCATAAAGCGCCTTGTTGTCCTCATCAGAAACCAGTGTGAAGTGGTCGAAGGGGAAGGCAGGATAGAGATGCTTGCCATCGCGGCTGACGCCCTCGCGCATGGCGCGGTTGAAGGCTGCCTCCGACCAGGTGCCAATGCCGGTTTCCGGATCCGGCGTGATATTGCTGGAATAGATGGTGCCGAAGGGCGTCGGCAGCGCAAAGCCGCCGGCGAAGGAGTGGCCTCCCGGCTGTGTATGACAGGCTGTACAGTTGCCGACCGCGGCCAGCATCGCGCCCTTGTGGACCAGCGCCTGATCGAAGGATGCGCGGTCCGGCGGCGTGATCGGCGCAATCGCGGATTTCCAGGCAATGGCAAAGAAACCCGCGCAGGCGACGATCACAACGCCCAACAGGCCAACTAGGATATGCTTCAATTTCACTTAGTTCTCCTCGGCTTTCCCCTGGTGGCAGAAAGCGCAGGCGACAGGGCAAAAGCCCGTATGCTCGACGATAAGATGATGAAAATATTCATGATATTTATCTTGAAAAAAGATATACATCGCGCTTTGTGTCCGTCAATTCACATCGTTTGTGATCGCGCAGCAAAATGAATCTGGGAGCCAGCGTAAAATCATCTGGCGTGGCTCTGACATCGGCGATGGATGACGCTTGCTCGCCGGGAGAGAGCTCTTCTTTCTTCGCGCTGACGGCAGTACGCGACAGCAAATGCCGTCATAAACCTGGCGTAAATGCTAGCTCTATTGCTCCAGCGGTCTCGATCACGGGTCCCTTTCGAGCGCCTAATCACCCGAACGTTTCGAACAGCGATAACCAGTAGTCGTATGATCTCGAACGACAGCATCGCATGGCAGAAGCCTATGGGCCTCATCGAGCTCCCTGGCGTGATGGGCTCCCCATTCGATAAGGGAATCCAAGATGGGCTGCAGGCTTTCGCCGAGCGGCGTGAGCAGGTACTCGATCCCCTGAGAATCCCCCGCGCGCGGCTGTCGGCTCACCATTCCATGTTCCTCAAGCGCTCGCAGTTGCTCGATCAGCACCTTCTGCGTGATGCCCGCAATGCGCGTCTCCAGCTCGCAGGTGCGTTGCGGGCCATCCAGCAGCGCATAGAGGATAACCGCCTTCCAGCGCCCTGAGATGACACCCAGCGCACGCTCGACCGGCAAGCCCGGCAGTCTCTTGATGATGTTCATTTGCCACCACTGACCAAAGGGTGTGTAGATTGGGATAGCTGCCAATAGGTAAGCCTTCGATCAGCAACAACCGAAGGAGTATCTATGGTGGACCTGTTCGAATCTCAATGGCTCGCCAGCACCGTTCAACTGAAGAACCGGATTGTCATGGCGCCCATGACACGCACGCGGACGTCCGAGGGCGACGTTCCCAATGAATTGATGGCTACTTACTATGGGCAACGTGCCACTGCCGGACTGATCGTCTCCGAGGCGGTCGACGTTCACCCGTCTAGTAACGGTTACGCCATGACACCGGGTATCTACACGGACGCCCAACTGCAGGGCTGGCGTCTGGTGACTGATGAAGTCCACCGCAAAGGCGGCACGATATTCTCTCAGATATGGCATGTCGGGCGAATGGCCCATCCGTTGGGAATGCCGAATGGTGAGGCCCCCTGGGGTGTGACCGAGCAGCGTGCCGAAAATTCGGATGTCTTTGCGCACGGCCCGGATGGCAAGCTGGGCTATATGCGCGCAGGTATGCCAAGAGCTCTCACGGCGGATGAAGTATCGGCTTTGGTCGGAACGTTTGCCCAAGCCTTCGCCAACGCGCGGAAGGCCGGTTTTGATGGGGTCGAAATCCACGCGGCCAACGGCTATTTGTTCGAGCAGTTCATGAATTCGGTCCTCAATACGCGCACCGATCGCTACGGAGGCGGTAGCGTCGAAGATCGCACGCGCTTCCTGATGGAAGTCGTCGACGCGGCGGTGCATGAATTGGGTCCGGGGCGCGTGGGCGTTCGCCTGGCTCCTTATGGCACGTTCAACGATATCCCGGCGGACCCTCTTACGGAGGAGACATTGCTGTATGTTTCCGAGCAATTGGGTCGCCGCGGTGTCGGATATATGCATCTGGTCTATGAGCTGATGCCCGCGGGAAACATGGAGAGTGCCGAGTTCGAGAAACACCATGTCGACCATGCTGTGCTTGCCAAGGTTCGGGCGGCGTTTCCTGGCGCAATCATCTGGGCCGGCGGCTTCACCAGCCGCGAGAGCGCTCAGGAAGCGCTGGACACCGGTTTGGTGGACCTGATCGCCTTCGGCAGGCCATTCATCGGAAACCCGGACCTTGCTGAGCGTCTGAAGCACGGCTGGCCGTTGGCCGAAGCGGATCGTTCGACCTATTACACCCGACGCGGCGAAGTGGGTTTTACGGACTTCCCTGCCTATTCGACCGGTGGCGCTGCACGCCGCGCAGTCTGACCGCGGCGGGTCGGTTAGGCGGTCAGAGCAAGCCTGCGTTGAAAAATAGAAAAGGGTGGCAAAGCGACCCTTCTCAAAAATCCAGCGGCAAACCAAGCGATAGCAAGGAGGGAGCAGGGTCGGCATGACGCAAACGACCAGCCCTCATCCTGAGGCGCGCAGGCGAAGCCGGAGCCTCGAAGGACGAGGGCGGGTTGCTGCCTGAATACCCGTCATGGTAGCGATTCTAAATCGTTGGGGGCTGGCCATGGAAGTAACCGTCTACATTCTTCGATGCCGCGATGGCTCCTATTATACGGGGCTGACCAAGCAGAACATCGAAGCGCGCGTCTGGGAACACAATGCCGGCATCTACGACGGCTACACAGCCAAACGTCTCCCGGTCGAGCTGGTTTTTACCGAGACCTACGACCGCATCATTGACGCCATCGCGCGCGAACGGCAGGTCAAAGGCTGGTCCCGGCGGAAGAAGGAAGCGCTGATTGCGCTGGATTACGAGGCGCTGCCGGGCTTGTCGAAGCGGGGACCGGTTTCGGCGAAGTAAGGAGGGGTGCTGGCCAGCCTCTGATCCTTCGAGGCTGCGCCCTTCGGGCTTCGCACCTCAGGATGAGGCTGGATTGGGCGCGCGGAGAGCAGAGACGCTGCAAGCGTAGATTAGCCAGACGTCACAGCGGCGCCGGCATTTGAATTTCCAGCAAGGCGCAGACGATCAGCCCTCATCCTGAGGTGCGCAGGCGCAGCCGGAGCCTCGAAGGACGAGGGCGGGTGATGTGGGCACCCGCGGCGGCCAGCCTCCGATCCTTCGAGGCCGCACCCTTCGGGCTCCACACCTCAGGATGAGGCTGGATTGGGCGCGCGGGGAGCAGAGACACTGCAAGCGTAGAATTTAGCCGGACGTCATGGCTCACGCCGCCTTTGACTTGCCAGCAAGGCGTAGACGATCAGCCCTCATCCTGAGGTGCGCAGGCGCAGCCGGAGCCTCGAAGGACGAGGGCGGGTGATGTGGGCACCC
>NZ_JBNDHS010000063.1:0-37205 GCF_056755095.1 Rhizobium sp. SVR5-9E
TCAATGAAAAGGGTGTCTCGCATCTGCACGGCGGCAGCGACAACATCGCCAAGCGCAACTGGACGATCGTCGAGCACGATGTCGATCGCGTCGTCTTGAAGATCGTCGATCCGGACGGCCGTGCTGGCTATCCTGGCAACTGCACGGTCCAGGTGACCTACCGGGTGCACGGAAACGGCGAATTCTCGATCGTCTACGAATCGACCACCGATCAGCCGACACTCGCTAATGTCTGCCAGCACGCTTACTTCAATCTCGATGGCCGCGATGATGCGCTCGGACACGACATCATGATCGCTGCCGATCACTATCTCCCGACCGATGACAAGCAGATTCCGACCGGTGAGCTACGCCCCGTCTTCGGCACTGCCTTCGACTTCCGCGAAATGGCGCCGATGAAGCGGTTCGAAGGCGGTGAGCAGGCGCTCTATGATCACAACTTCTGCCTCTCGAAAGAGCGCGCTGCCAAGCGTTCCGTCGCGCTGGCGCGCAGCGTCAATTCGGGCGTCTCGCTGGAGGTGCGGACAACAGAGCCTGGCGTGCAGTTCTATGCCGGCTTCAAGCTCAATGTTGCCGTTCCGGGCCTCGACGGCCACAAATACGGGCCGTTCGCGGGCTTCTGCCTGGAAACCCAGGTCTGGCCGGACGCCATAAATCATCAAGGCTTTCCGAATGCGGTGCTGCGCCCAGGCGAAGTCCTGCGGCAGGAAACCGATTACATCTTCACCAAGAATTGATCATAGATCCCTGATCGCCTTTGAAACCCTCGTGCTTGTCACGAGGGTTTTTTGCTTTCCAGGTTTGGAATTACCTTGAAAATTGGTTCTAAATAGGTTCTATTGCCGACCTATGGATAGAACCAGTCTGGTGACGGAGCTCAATGCCCGCGGTCTGCACGACGAAGCGATGGCAGGCCCGCTTTACAAGCGGCTAGCCCTGGCGCTGACCGGTCTTATCCAGGAAGGCCTTCTTAAACCGGGTGCCGCCCTTCCCGGCGAGCGCGATCTTGCCGAAGCCCTCAAGCTCGGGCGCGTGACGGTGCGAACCGCCTATCGTGATCTGATGAGTTCCGGCACGCTGGAATCTCGCCATGGCAGCGGTACGTTCGTTTCGAGCAAGGTAGAACGCATGGAGCAACCGCTCTGGCGTCTTTCCTCCTTCTCCGCCGATATGCGCTCGCGCGGGCGCTCGCCGGCGGCAAGGATACTGTCGCGTGCGATCACTTCGCCGTCGCCGGAAGAAGCTTTCCTGCTCGGACTCGCACAGGAGGAGCCTGTTCTTCGTCTCGATCGTCTCAGACTCGCGGATGGTCAGCCATTGGCGATCGAGAGGGCGGTTGTGCCGGTCAAGTTCCTGGACGACAATGCCGGTGACGAGGGATCGCTTTACGATGCGCTGGCCGCAAGCGGTCACAAGCCGGTGCGCGCGCTGCAACGGCTGACGGCTGTTACACTCGATCCTTCCTCGGCCTCGATGCTGAACGTGAAGACCGGTGCACCGGCGCTTTTGATCGAACGGATTTCGCGCCTGGAAGACCAGCGCGTCGTTGAGTACACCCGCTCGCACTATCGTGGCGATGCTTATGATTTCGTCGCCGAATTGAGAATTGGAGATGACCTATGAGTGAGAACCAGTCGCTGATGCTGCAGGAGTCGGGCCAGTCGCCGGACGTCGTCGCGACGATGCTGCAGAAGGAGAAGCCGGTCTTTGCCGAAATCGCCAAGCTCTTCTCCTCGGCAAGGCCGAGCGTTGTTATGACCGCCGCACGCGGCTCTTCCGACCACGCCGCGACCTTCTTCAAATACCTTTTCGAGATCACCTGCGGCGTTCCCGTGGCCTCCATCGGCCCGTCGATCGCATCCGTCTATGGCGCGCCCCTGCATCTGAAGGGCGGCGTCCATTTCACGGTTTCGCAATCCGGGGCCAGCCCGGATATCGTCGCCCTTCAAGACGCTGCAAAACGAGGTGGGGCGACGACAATCGCCGTCGTCAACGTCACCGACAGTCCTCTTGCCAAGCAGGCCGACATCGTGTTGGGGCTGAATGCGGGCGCAGAAAAGAGTGTTGCCGCAACGAAGTCCTTCATTGCCTCTGCAGCGGCGCTCGCCGGTGTGACGGCTGCAATCGCCGGCACGGCCGATCTGCAGGCATCGCTGGAGAGGCTGCCTGAGTCACTGTCGGCGACCGCAGGTATTGATACTTCAGCCGCTGAAGACGTGCTCTTCAACGCGACCTCGCTCTATACGGCGGGCCGCGGTCCCGCATTCGCGATCGCGCTCGAGGCTGCCTTGAAGGCCAAGGAAACATCCGGTCTTCACGCCGAAGCCTTCTCGCTGGCCGAGCTGATGCATGGCCCTATGCGCCTCGTCCAGCCGGGTTTTCCCATCGTGGCCTTCGCGCCGGACGATGCCGCTTATGCCAACAACGTTCAGGCGCTGGAACGGCTGCAGAAGCTCGGCGCAACCACGGTGCCGTTCTCGGCGCAGCCGCTTCCCGGCATCAATCTGCGCATGCCGACGACGGGCAATGGTTTGCTCGATCCGCTGGTTTCGCTTCTCGTCTACTATCGCTTGATCGAGTCGGTAACGCGCCGCAAAGGCTTTGATCCCGACAGGCCGGCGAACCTGCTCAAGGTCACGGAGACCATCTGATGTCCCGCAAGATTTTCACCGGCGCCCGGATTTTTGACGGCGAGAGGTTTCACGACGAGAAAGCGCTGATCGTGGCCGATGGCCGCGTGGAGGCAATCGTATCGCGCGGCCAACTGCCCGAAGGTGAAACAATCTTGCTTGACGGCGGCGTGCTATCCGCCGGTTTCATCGATGCGCAGGTGAATGGCGGTGGCGGGCGGATGCTGAACGACGAGCCTTCGCCGGAATCGATGTACATCATCGCCGACGGACATCGTCGCTACGGCACGACAGCGCTGCTGCCGACACTGATCACCGACACGGCAGATGCGACGGCAGCGGCGATCGAGGCCGCGAAGGACGCGGTCAAGACAAACCGCGGCGTCGCCGGTCTTCATCTGGAAGGTCCGCATCTCGCACCGGCGCGCAAAGGCGCCCATCTGGCCGAGCTGATGCGTCCCGTCGAAGACAAGGACGTCAAAGCCTTCATTCGGGCCCGGGAAGAGATCGGAACGCTGCTCGTAACGATGGCCGCCGAGCAGGTGACCGCCGCGCAGGTTCGCGAACTGGCCGAAGCCGGGGTCATCGTCAGCATCGGCCATTCGGACTGCACCAGCGAACAGGCCGAAGAGCGGTTCGATGCCGGTGCCCGGGGCGTCACCCATCTCTTCAACGCCATGAGCCAGATGGGCCATCGCGCTCCCGGCCTGGTCGGCGCTGCGATCGATCATCCGTCGACGTGGTGCGGGATCATTGCCGACGGCCATCATGTCGATCCGAAGGCGTTGCGTACGGCACTGCGTGCCAAGCGCGGCGAAGGCAAGCTCTTCCTCGTCAGCGATGCGATGTCGCTCGTCGGATCCGACAAGGACAGTTTTACGTTGAACGGCCGGACCGTTCATCGCGAAAGCGGCAGCTTCTGCTCCAAGGTGGTGCTGGCCGATGGAACGCTTGCCGGCTCGGACGTCGATATGGCTTCCAGTATCCGCTATTGTGTCGCCTATCTGGACCTGACGCTTGCCGAAGCCCTGCGCATGGCGACGCTTTATCCGGCGCGCTTCCTGCGTCTTGAAGGGTACGGCCAGCTATCGCCGGGATACCGCGCCGATCTCGTCCACCTGACCGACAAGATCGAAGTCACGGCGGCCTGGATCAGCGGGGAGAAGAAATAGCGATGACGGCGATCACCGACGCATATTTTACCAACCTGATCGAGCGGCTCGGGCAACTGAAGTCCACGCTCGAAGATCCGATGCGGCAGGCGGCCGCGGCAATCCTCGATGCAGCGCGCAATGACAAACGCGTTTACGTGTTCGGAACCGGCCATTCGCACATGCTGGCAGAAGAGATGCACTATCGGGCCGGCGGGCTCGCCTTCACGGTGCCCATTCTCGTCGGCTCTGCGATGCTGCATGAGGGGGCAGTCATCAGCTCGGTCTACGAGCGCACTCAGGGCCTCGTGCGGCCCGTGCTGGAGCGTTACGGCGTGCAGCCGGGCGACGTCGTCGTCATTGCTTCGAACTCGGGCGTGAACGCCGCGCCGATCGAGGCTGCGGATTACGCACGTGAGATCGGGGCGAAGGTGATCGCCATCACCTCCGTCGCCTACTCAGGCGCAATTGCCAACGGGCGGCGACGACTCGCGGAGATCGCCGATATCGTGCTGGACAACGGCTTGCCGCCGGGCGATGCGGTTCTTGCTCTCGCGGGCACGGACATCAAGGTCGGGCCTGTTTCTACGGCCGTCGGCGTGACCGTTTTGAATGCGATCTTCGCGGAAGTGGCATCGGAGCTTTCGAAGTCCGGAGATGCGCCCATCTATCTGAGCGCCAATATGCCGGGCGCGGCCGAGGTCAATCAACGGCTCGTCAAGAAGTACCGGCCGCGCAATCCTCACCTCTGAGAGAACAGGCCGGCGTTTGCCGGCCTTTCATATCAGGCGACCTGCGGACGCCAGGCGATCATGCCCTCGGTACGGGCGCGCACCTCGGGCGGGGCGAGACAGGAGGCGACGACCTCATAGCCCGGCGTTCCCGGATAGGGCGGACGAAGAACGGCGGGCTGTGATTGGGCGGGCAGAGGATGATCGCCTCTTTCGGCCCCATCGCGTTCAGATCAAGGATCACCGAAGAACGGGTCATCAGGAAAAGCGGTTTTGCCTCGGCGCTGCGGCGGCGCAGCCAGGCGATCACCGCTTCCTGGGAGGCCTGCTCCAGACCCTGCTCCACCAGATCGATGACATGGATGGTCGAGGTGGACTGCAGCGCGACGACGAGCGCTATTAGTGCGGAGGATATCGTCGCTCCATCTTCTGCAAGCCATTGCAGTATCTCCTCGACTTGTTCCTTGATCGCGGCATCGGCGTCCAGCCGGGCGTGCGCTTCTGCGGCTTCGTCCTGCAGGCGGTCGAGACCGAGGAAACGGGCATCGGGTAGGTTTTCCGCGATTGCCTGGGCGAGGCGGGTCTTGCCGCTACCAAGCGGGCCGGTGATGAAGGTCAGAGGCCGGATCTCGCGCAGCTCGAATTCCTCGCCGCCCCAGGGCCAGGGCAGGTGGAACGTGACACCGATGGCAGGTGCCGGCTGCATCAGGCGGACTAGCTCACCTGCATTCGGCATGCGGCCGATGGTGATGTCGGCGCGCAACGCGCGGATCTTGTCGACGGCTCCGGCGAGTTCGACGATGCGGTTTTCGAGTGTCGCCTGATGGGCGGCAAGGGCTGGCCCCAGCGATTGCGGATCGCCCTTCAGAACGCGTCCGATCTGCGACAGGCTGAGGCCGAGGGCGCGCAGGGCTACGATTTCGGCGGCGCGTACCATCTCGGCGGGACCATAAGTGCGCCATCCCGACGATGTGCGGACGGGCACGATCAGGCCGCGCTGTTCGTAAAGGCGCAGGGCCTTTTGGGAGATGCCGAGCCTGCCGGCAGCTTCGGACGGGCTTAGGAACTGTGCGGAGTAACTCACGAATCACCTCTTTGTTCGTTGACCGCATCCTTATCGGGGCGGTCCCAAGGGCCGGGTCAACCGGTTATTCGCGGAATTCCGCCGTCAAACGAAAACGGCCCGAAGCAGGTGCTTCAGGCCGTCCGAATTTCTAAAAAACCGATGCGATCAGTTCTTTGCGCGTTCGACGTAGGAGTTGTCTTCGGTGGCGATGACGACGCGCGTGCCTGCGTCGATGTGCGGCGGCACCAGAGTGCGTACGCCGTTCGAAAGGATCGCCGGCTTGTAAGAAGAGGAAGCCGTCTGGCCCTTGACGACCGGCTCGGTCTCGACAATTTCGAGCGTGACATGGCGCGGCAGTTCGAGCGCCAGCGGAATGCCTTCGTGGATCGACAGAATGCAGGTCATGCCTTCCTGGAGGTAGGCCTTCTGGTCGCCCATGGTGTCGACATCGACGACGACCTGGTCGTAGGTTGCCGGGTTCATGAAGTGAAAGCCTTCGCCGTCTTCATAAAGGAACTGGAAATTCACGTCTTCGACGAACGCACGCTCGACCTGTTCGGTCGTGCGCCAGCGTTCGGAAACCTTCACGCCGTCAACGATGCGGCGCATGTCGACCTGAGTGACCGGCGTGCCCTTGCCCGGGTGAAAGTTCTGTGCGGTGAGAACGACGTAGAGCTTGCCGTCCACGTCGAGAACGTTGCCCTTGCGGACGGAGGAGGCGATGACCTTGACCATAAGACTTCCTTGTAACTCGGCATTCGGCGTCGTAGAGGATCTGCCGAAGTATCCCCGGGAGACGCAAATTTGTTTTTCGTTGGGGCGCAACTATCCTAAAATCCGGCAAAACGCCACCCCCGCGTTGACCGATACGGCGAAGAAAGCTTTGAATGAACCTGACGAGCGGCAAAGCGTCTCACTGGTGGACACCCGGCGTCCATGCGGATCGCCGTCCTTTCCTGATCGGGCGCAATGCGATCCAGGCGGCGGTACGCGGCTACTTCACAGGCGAGGATTTCATCGAGGTCGATACGGCGACGCTGCAGGTTTCGCCGGGTAATGAGGCGCACCTCCACGCTTTTGCGACGCAGGCTCTGACGACGGACGGGCAGGCGGCCCCTTTCTACCTGCACACATCGCCGGAATTTGCCTGCAAGAAGCTGCTTTCCGCTGGCGAAGAACGCATCGCTTGCTTCGCACACGTCTATCGAAACCGTGAGCGCGGCCCGCTTCATCATCCCGAATTCACGATGCTGGAATGGTATCGCGCCCGCGAAAGCTACGAAACATTGATGATGGATTGCGTGCGGCTTCTGGCGCTTGCCGCCGAGACCGCCAAGACGCCGAAGCTGACCTACCGGGGCACCGAAGCCAACCCCTTCGCCGGGCCCGAGCGTATCACCGTCGCCGAGGCGTTCGAGCGCCATGCGGGCATCGATCTGCTTGCGTCGGTCGCCGCCGACGGGTCGACGGATCGGGAGCATCTGGCTTCCGAACTGCGGCGGAACGGCATGCGCGTTTCGGCCGACGATGCCTGGGCAGACCTCTTCAGCCGCGTGCTCGTCGAAAAGATAGAACCGCATCTCGGCTTCGGCCGCGCGACCATTCTCGACGAGTATCCGGTATCCGAAGCGGCGCTCGCCCGTCCTTCGGCGCGCGATCCACGCGTTGCCGAGCGTTTCGAGCTTTACGCCTGCGGTGTCGAGCTGGCGAACGGCTTCGGCGAACTGACGAATGCAACCGAGCAGCGCCGTCGCTTCGAAATCGAGATGGCCGAGAAAGCGCGCATCTACGGCGAGCGTTACCCGATCGACGAGGATTTCCTTGAGGCGCTTTCGATTATGCCGGAAGCCAGCGGCATCGCGCTGGGCTTCGACCGGCTGGTGATGCTCGCCACAGGCGCGTCGCGCATCGATCAAGTGCTCTGGGCGCCTGTCGCGGAGTATGGCCGATGAATATCGTCCGGCCGATCAAAAGCGTCGATGACCTGACGAATGCCGGGTTGATCGCCGAGCGCGACCGGTTGGCCCTGGAAGAGGTCGCCGCCCGATATGCGATCGGCCTGACGCCAGCCGTTGCCAAGCTGATCGATCGCGGCGATCCGGCCGACCCGATAGCGCGCCAGTTCGTTCCGGATGCCGCCGAACTTGCCATGACACCTGAAGAACGCGCCGACCCGATCGGAGATCGCGCACATAGTCCGGTGGAAGGCATCGTGCATCGCTATCCGGACCGCGTGCTCCTGAAGGCCGTGCATGTGTGCCCGGTCTATTGCCGCTTCTGCTTCAGGCGGGAGATGGTTGGCCCCCAGGGGCTCGGCACGCTGGGTCCGGCTGCAATGACGGCGGCTTTCGAGTACATTCGCAGCCACTCCGAAATATGGGAAGTCATCCTCACCGGCGGCGATCCGCTGATCCTTTCGCCCCGCCGCCTCGAAGAGATCATGCGTGAGCTCGCGGCCATCGATCATGTGAAGATCGTCCGCTTCCACACGCGCGTGCCCGTCGTCGATCCGCAGAGGATCGATGCGGCCTTGATCGCATCGCTGAAAGCGAGCGGCAAGACGACGTATATAGCCCTCCATGCCAACCATCCGCGCGAGATGACGAGCGAGGCACGCGCAACCTGCGGACGGCTGGTCGATGCCGGAATCGTCATGATCAGTCAGTCCGTGCTTCTGAAGGGCGTCAACGACGATCCAGCCGTTCTTGCGGATTTGATGAAGGCCTTTGTCGAGACGCGCATCAAGCCTTACTATTTGCATCATCCCGACCTGGCACCCGGCACCAACCATTTCCGGCTGACGATTGAAGAGGGCCAGAAGATCGTTGCTTCGCTGCGCGGCCGTATCTCCGGCCTCTGCCAGCCAACCTATATCCTCGACATCCCGGGTGGTTACGGGAAGGCAGTGATCGGAGAGAGTTCTATCCGCAAGACGGCGGACGGCTGCTTTTCGGTGTTGGATTACACCGGCGGAGAGCATGTCTATCCGCCCGCCGAATAGCAAGATTCGAGGCGGAAACGTATCATTTCCGTACTTTCAGCTCGCAACGGAATCTCGTCGTCTACGGCAAGAGCTAAAGCTAAGTGTCTGTGGGGGAATAAATAAAAGCCATCGCTGCCGAGTGCTTTCTACAATTTTAAGCGCGAATCTTCCTCATATTTAACCAGACCAATTAGCGGAATGTTTTGTTTTCCGGCCTAAGAGAATGCCCATGATGAAGGCGAGTCCTCGCCGGCTCGGGATCATGACAATCTTGGAGGTTTTAAGGATGAACAAGACAATCCGCGAACTGCTAGCCAAATTTGGCAAGCTTCCTGTTTCCATCGACCAGGTTGCCGACGATGCCGATCTTTACGCGGCCGGTCTTACTTCCTTTGCCTCTGTGCAGCTCATGCTCGCCATCGAAGAAGCCTTCGATATCGAATTTCCCGACAATCTCCTGAACCGCAAATCCTTTGCCAGCATCTCCGCCATCGAAAAGACGGTCGATCTGATCAAGGATAGCCGGAAGGTCGCGTGATGAACTTCCAGGTCAAGATCAAGGAAGAAAGCTTCGCGGCGAGAGCCGTGCGCGTCGCCGAGATTGCGGCCAAATACGCCGATATCGTCGATGCCGAAGGCCGTTTCCCGCGCGAAGCGGTCGATGCGATGAAGGCCGAACGCTTGCTCGGCATTCAGGTTCCCCGCCACCTGGACGGCGAGGGTGCGACGACAACGGAAATCGCCGAACTCTGCTCCATTCTTGGCCAGGCCTGCGCCGCGAGCGCCATGGTATTCGCCATGCATCACATCAAGCTTTCAAGCCTCGTCGAGCACGGGGTCGAGAGCGCGTGGCACGCGAGCTTCATGCAACGTATCGCTGCCGAGCAGTTGCTGATCGCGTCTGCGACGACCGAAGGTGGTATCGGCGGCAATCTGCGCAACAGCATCTGCGCCATCGAAGTCGACGGTGACACCTGCCGCCTCGAAAAGGACGCGACGGTCATTTCCTACGGCTCGCATGCCGACGCGATCCTGATCACGTCGCGCAGCCATCCGGAGGCCGCATCCTCGGATCAGGTTTTGACCGCCTTCCTCAAGGACCAGTACACGCTCGAGCGCACGCATGTCTGGAATACGCTCGGCATGCGCGGCACCGGCTCCGATGGCTTCCTGTTCAAGGGCGAGGCGCCTACTGTTCAGATCCTGCCGAAGCCTTTTGCGGAAATCGCGGCGCAGTCGATGCTTGCTTCATCGCATCTCCTCTGGAGCGGGGTCTGGTATGGCATTGCTGTCGATGCCGTCTCTCGCGCGCAGGCTTTCGTCCGCGCCGCGGCGCGCAAATCTCCGGGCGCTCCGCCGCCGGGCGCGCTTCGTCTCGCGGAAGTTTCCAACCTGCTGCAGATGGTGAAGTCGAACGTCGTTGCCGGCCTCAAGGCCTATGAAGACGCCAAGGCCGATCCCGACAAGCTATCGTCGATGGGCTTTGCCGTCGCCATGAACAACGTGAAGATCGCCTCGTCGGAAACGATCCTGGAGATCGTCAACCACGTCATGCTGATCTGCGGCATCATGGGCTACAAGAATGGCACGCCCTTCAGCGTCGGCCGCCATCTGCGCGATGCCCATTCCGCGCAGCTGATGATCTCGAATGACCGCATTCTCGGCAACACGTCGAGCATGCTTCTCGTCCACAAGCAGGACACTAGCCTACTGGGGTGACTCACATGGATATGCAGACCTCGTTTCTGGACCGGCTTTTCGAATCCGGCCTGCTGATTGATACCGGTGTTGACGGCCTCTACGGCCGCAGCGGCCAGTTCGAAGACGTGATCACCGCCTTCGAGCGCCTGATCGATAAATTCGGCGGCGCCGATGGCGCGGAAGCCATGCGTTTCCCGCCCGGCATGAACCGCGCGATTTTTGAAAAGAGCGGCTACATGAAGAGCTTCCCGCAGCTCGCGGGTACGGTGCACAGCTTCTGCGGCAGCGAACTCGATCACATGAGCCTGCTGCAGTGCATGGAAGTCGGAGACGACTGGACGAAGGGCCAGGAAGCGACGGAAATCGTGCTGACGCCGGCGGCCTGCTATCCGCTTTATCCGACGATCGCCAAGCGCGGCAACCTGCCGGCCAAGGGCGGTCTCTACGACCTGCAATCCTATTGCTTCCGCCATGAGCCCTCGAAAGACCCGGCCCGCCAGCAGCTTTTCCGCATGCGCGAATATGTCTGCATGGGCACGGAAGGCCACGTCACCGAATTTCGCCAGCGCTGGATGGACCGCGGCGTGGAGATGATGAAGCAGGTCGGCCTTGAGGTCATCATCGATGTCGCCAACGATCCGTTCTTCGGCCGCGCAGGCAAGATGATGGTCAACAACCAGCGCGACCAGAACCTGAAGTTCGAACTCTTGATCCCGATCACCTCGACGGCCAAGCCGACCGCCTGCATGAGCTTCAACTATCATCAGGATTCCTTCGGCCAGAAGTGGGGTCTCAATCTCGAAGACGGCAGCGTCGCGCATACGGCCTGCGTCGGTTTCGGCCTCGAACGCATCGCGCTTGCGCTCTTCCACCACCATGGCCTCGACGTGAAGGAATGGCCGGCCAGCGTCCGCCAGGCGCTCTGGGGCTGAGCCGTTCGATGTCATCCGTCTTCCCGGCCATCCGTCCCGATGGCTACCGCCAGCATGCGCTCCATTCCAGCGAGCGCATGTGGCCTGAAACCAACTGCTATGTCGATCTCTGGATCGAAGTCCTGAACACGCTCGGGCTGCCGCCCGAAGCGATGCTGGGCTTTACGCTGACGCAGGATTTTGAAGGTGATCAGTTCACCTTCTTCAAGGTGCCGCTCGAGGACCTCGAGGCGCTTTACGGCATTCGCGTCAGCGAACTTGCGATCTTCGATCGCGTTGAGCGTCACGTCGAAACCCAGATCGCGCGCGGCCGTCTCTGCCTGATCGAGATGGACTCGTTTTATATGCCCGACACGCAGGGCACGGCGTATCGTAGCGAGCACGGCAAGACGACGGTTGCGATCAACCGGCTCGATGTTGCCGGAAAGCGGGTCGAGTATTTCCACAACGCCGGCTTCTTCGCGCTCGAAGGCGAGGATTTCGACGGACTCTTTCAGCTGCATCTGACCGACGAAAATCCGCCTTTCCTGCCCTATACCGAATTCGCGAAATTTCCGGAGAGGTTTGCTGGCGAGAAGTATATCCGCGAGGTATCGGACCGGCTTTTCAAAGTGCATTTTTCACGCCGGCCGGCTGAAAATCCGATCCGTGCTTTCGCCAAGCAGTTTCCGCAGCAGGTGGAGGCTATCGCCGAGCGGCCCTTCGGCTTCTTCCACAAGTATGCCTTCAACACGCTGCGCCAGTTCGGCGCCAATTTCGAGCTGGCCGCGGATCATCTTGCATGGCTCGCGCCGGGGAGGTTCAGCGGAGCGGAGGAAGATGCGCGGCGGATTTCCGAAGTGGCGAAGTCTGTGCAGTTCCAACTGGCTCGCGCCGTGACGCGCAGAAAGTTCGAGCCGTTGCAGACGGCACTTGATCCCGCGGCGGATGCATGGGATTCCATGATGGCTTCGATTTCCGAGCGGCTTTGATACCGGGGGCTTGAGCATGCGGGGGCGATTGGCGAGCGTGGGCGCGGAAGAGGCCCCGCTCACCGAAGGCTGGAATTTGGTTCTGACAGAACCCGGGGCGTGCGCAACTCCGCGCGACATTCCGCCGTCTTCCCAGTTCATTGCCGCGCCGGTTCCGGGAACCGTGGCCGAAGCGCTGGAGCGCGCCGGTCTCTTTGATCGCGAAAATCCCGAACCTCTGGAGACGAAAGATGCCTGGTACGTCTGCAGGCTCTTCGACGCCGAGCCCGGTGATGCCATCCTTCGTTTCGATGGGCTTGCGACGCTCTGCCATGTTTTTCTGAATGGTCAGGAAATCCTCTCTTCCGAGAGCATGTTCACCGCCCATGAAATCCCGGTTACGCTGGCAGGCGGCGACGATCTGGCCCTTTGCTTCCGCGCGCTCGGTCCTCATCTGGCCGATTCTGGCGCTCGCGCTCGCTGGCGTCCGCAGATGATCACGCCACAAGGCCTCAAGAATTTCCGCACGACGCTGCTCGGCCATATGCCCGGCTGGTGCCCGGAAATTCATGCCGTCGGTCCATGGAGGCCGATTACGCTCGTCCGCCGCAACGCGGTTTCGATCGACAATGTTTCGATCCGGGCGGTGCTGGAAGAGAGCGGAATTGGCCGCCTCAGCGTTTCGCTGCACACGGATGCGGAAGACCCGGTGATGCTGCTTTGCTGCGGCGGGGTCGAGCAGGGCTTCGAGAAAGTCGGTGACAACCACTATTCGGCGATCATCAAGTTGCCGGAAGTTCAGCCGTGGTGGCCGCATACGCATGGCATTCCGCATCTGTACGAGGTGACGCTTGTTTCAGACGGCGTTGAGTATCCGCTCGGAAAGACCGGCTTCCGGTGTATAGAAATCGATCGGGGTGCCGATGGCGAGGGTTTCGGCCTTCTGGTGAATGGCGAGCCCGTCTTCTGCCGAGGTGCGGTCTGGACGACGGCTGATATCGTGCGCCTGCCCGGCAGGCGGGCGGACTACGAACCCTTCCTGCGTCTCGCCGCCGACGCCGGCATGAACATGATCCGCATCGGCGGGACGATGACATACGAAACGCCTGAGTTCTTCGAGCTTTGCGACGAACTCGGCATCCTCGTGTGGCAGGACTTCATGTTCGCGAATTTCGACTATCCGCGAAACGACAAGGTGTTCACCAGCCATGTCCATGCGGAAGTCGAGCAGTTTCTTCATGGCGTCCAGGCTTGCCCGTCTTTGGCGGTCCTTTGTGGCGGCAGCGAGATCTACCAGCAGGCGGCGATGCTTGGATTGCCGCGGGAATTCTGGAATGGGCCGCTCACGGAGGACGTCATCCCGGCGATCGCGGGGCGCATGCGACCGGACGTGCCTTACGTGCCGAATTCGCCCTGTGGTGGCCCGATGCCGTTCTCGCCGAATGCCGGTGTGACGCATTATTACGGCGTCGGCGCCTATATGCGTCCGCTGGAAGATGCGCGACGTGCCGATATCCGCTTTGCCGCCGAAAGCCTTGCTTTCGCGCATGTGCCGCAACAGAAGACGCTGCAACGGCATCTGGATGTTCCGGCAGTCCATAGTCCGCTATGGAAATCCCGTATTCCGCGAGACCGCGGCGCGTCCTGGGATTTCGAGGATGTCCGTGATTTCTACCTGAAGGAACTTTACGACGCCGATCCGGCAGCGTTGCGCCGCGAAAATCCGGAGGGCTATCTCGATCTGTCCCGGGCCGTCACAGGCGAGGTGCTGACGGAGACTTTCGCCGAATGGCGGCGCCGGGCTTCCAGCTGCAACGGCGCGCTTGTCTGGACGCTGCAGGATCTGCTGCCCGGAGCCGGTTGGGGCGTCATCGATTCCACCGGAGAGCCCAAGCCGGTGTGGTATGCCATGCGCCGAGCCTTCCGTCCGGTGCAGGTGCTGTTGATCGATGAGGGCACGAACGGCCTCGACGTCCATGTCATCAATGAAACCCGCGAAACTGTGGAGGTCGAGCTCGAAGTCGTCTGCCTGCGGGACGGCAAGCAGAGGGCTGTCGGTGGCAGCCGAGCGATGAACCTTGCGCCGAGGTCGAACGAAAGGATTCCGGCAACCGATCTCTTCGGCGCTTTCTTCGATACGACCTACGCTTTTCGTTTCGGTCCGCCGTCGCATGACGTGACCGTGGCACGGCTGCGCTCCGCCGACGGCCTGCTTGCCGAAGCCTTTCACTTTCCGCTCGGACGATCGAAGGCGGTTCATGACGCGACCGTCGAGGCGAGGGCGGTGGAGGAGGGCGGACATTGGATACTCGAACTGCAGGCCGATCATTTTGCGCAGTCCGTGCACCTCGATGTGCCGCACTATCGCGCCGCCGATGACTGGTTTCACCTAGCGCCAGGCATGGTCAAGCGCGTCAGATTGCATGCGCTTGCGAGTGCAGCGGATGGTGAGGCACCATCCGGTGAAATCAGGACGTTGGGGAGTTCGCGTATTTTCGCGATATGACAGCGCGGCCGCGTTCCTCTTTCGGCGCCATCTGGCGTGTACCGACCTTCAGCGACACGGAGCGGACTTCCTGCAGGTAGAAGGTCTGTGCGTGCGCTTGGGTGAGATTATGATCGGCTTCCGGTATGATGCTCAGCCGAACGTTGCTGTAGCGCTTCAGATGCGAGCCTTCCTTGCCAAAGTGATCATTGAACTGCTCAAGTCCGGTATCACGGGCAGTATAGATCAGCGATACATCGACCTTGCGGGCTTTCAGGGACTGGAAAAGCTCGAGAATCGCATTCCTCTCTGGGGAGCGGAAAGGCAAGAAATCCAAGAGGGGGCGGCTGTGACGGATCGCCCGCCGTACGACAGACGTCGTGAAATTCTTGATTGCCCGTGGGCCGTCGATGTCGCCGCGCAGCAACCGCCTCAAGGTATCAAGCTGCAGCAATTTCTGGCCATATGTTTCGAGCGAACGCGGCACGTGGCGGAGCGACGCATCGACCGTGAGGCTGCCGTCCCAGTGAAGGACATAGGGGTTGGCGGCAACGAGACCACGGGAGCGTTTGTCCGAAAGGCTTGCCTGGAAAGCGAGATAGCCGCCGCTGCAACGGCCGACGAGCACAGCGGGCAGCAGTTTGCATGATTCCAGAAGATCAAGAGCCGCAGTGATTTCATCGTTCTGGCCCTTGAAATAAAGCACCTGCTCCGGCGCACCGGGAGAGGGAGGACTATCGGCAACGTTCGCGTTGTCGAAGCGCAGCGAGGGGATGCCATCGCGGGCAAGTTCGCGCGCCATTTTCACGGAGGTGCGGCCCCAGCCCGCAGTCCGGTCGTAAGCGGTCGTCAGGATGATTGCTGTTGCACCGCGCCGCGGAGCCGTAGGCTCGCACAGGATGCCGTAGAGTTCGTTGGCCTTGCCGAAGCGCAGTGGCGTCTCGCGGAATTCGGCGGTCGCCAGCGGCACTGGGGCCGAGCGCTGCATTAGCTTCGACGCGCCGGCAATCGGCTTGGAGATCGATTCAACCCATTCAACAAGAGCATCACCGGTCTCGACGGGCATCGTTGCGATCGTCGGATTGAAGACGAGTTCGTCATAGCCACGATAGACGGCTTCCCGCGTGGCCGGCTGCAGCCCTATTATATGAGCGGCAAAATCCTCGTCGGCCGAACGGTTCGGGCGCGTGAGCACGAGGCAGTTCGCGGCCTCCACCTTCGCGAGGTTCATGAGGTTGAGCTTTCGAACCTCGGCCGCGATCTCCTCCGGCATGCGAAGGCCGGCAATCGATACCCCCTGCGTTTCGCGCTGGCTCTCGGGAACGCCCATTCCGTCATCGATCATCTTCGACCAAACCGAGAGCTCACGCAGATAGAGCCGGCCCGAGATCGCCGGAGCCATCAATGCAACGCCCTCGACGCCGCCGAGCCTTTGTGCGAGCTCGAGGGCGACCGCGCTGCCGAGGCCCTGGCTTACAAGAATGATACTGTCGCAGCCGGAAAGTGATTTCAGCTGGGCCGCGGCCTGCTCTGCCGTTTCGAGCCACACGGCCATGCCGCGGCTATGGTCCGTCACATCCAGTGCATCGCCGGTTCCCGCATAGTCGAACCGCAGGCTCGCGACCCCTGCTTCGGCAAACCCTTCCGCCAGGATGCGGAAAAACTTGCGGGTGCACATCTCCTCGAAACCCCAAGGGCTGACGAAGAGAACGGCGGTGGCCTTGCGGGCGGCCTGTCTGGCAGGAGTGTAAAGGCCGATCGTGCCGGCAAAGGTCACCGGCTCGGCTGCGGACACGGCAAGGTGGGTATTGGAGGGATTTTGCGCATTGAAATTCATCGTCATATATCTCTTCTCAAGCTCGCCGTGGTGTCAGCAGGGCGAGAGCCTGCAGGACCAAGGGGTGCACGAGTCTTGGCAAACGGCCAGAAAGTTGTTCCATAATAATAATATCTTCTTTCGGCACCGCGTTCAGCAGCCTGAGCGCGGCGACATATACAAGAACGGCAAAAGCAATTGCGAGAATAAGACCAGTTGTGCCGCCGACATGATCGACGATCAGATAGGCGACGGCGGCGCACACCGCGGAAGCAGCCGCGACCCGCAAGACGTTGATGAACATTCCGCGCATCGAACCGTCGAGATCCATTCGCCGCATCATCAGCAGGCACATCAGCGAAAAGGCGACCAAGCGAACGAGAGCTGCCCCTTCCCCGCCATACGTAGGCACAAGGACGAAGCAGCCGGCTACCATCAGCGCGCTTGCAAAGCCGCCGATCATCAGCCTCTCGCGGATACGGTCGACCGAATAAAGGTATTGAGTGCAAATCTGCATGAAGACATAGGGTGTCGCAGTCAATGCCAGCAGCGCGACGGTGCCGCCCGCGGGCCTGAAGGGCTCACCGAAGACAGCCACGATCAGCGGTTCGGAAATCGCGGCAAGCCCGAAGCTCATCGGAAGGGTGATGTAGGAAATGCCGCGCACAACGCCTTCGAATACGCTCACCGGCAGCTTACCGCCGGCGTTCGAATGAATCCGCTCCGAGTAATACGGGAGAAGGCTGCCGCTTAGCTGGACGGGAAGCTGAAGCGCCAGATTCGCAAGCGTCAGGCCAACCGCGTAAAAGCCAACCGCCTCGATACCCCAAAAACGCTGCAGGAACAGAAGCTCGATGCGGTTCAGGAAAATGGAGCTGTTGATGTATTCAAACGACAGCATCAGGGACGAGCTTGCGAGATAACCGACGCTTATGCCGCAAGCGTTCTTTGGAGCGGCGGCAATTCTCAGGGTGTAGAGGAACATCGGCAGCTGGCCGGCCACATAACCAGCCAGGGCGCCGCTAACACCGAAGAAGATCGCGCCAAGCGTAACGACGGCCAGCTGTATTGCTGAACTGACCATCGTGAGGCGGAAAAACCGGGTGAGATCCTGCTCGCCAATCAAATAGTTCTTCGTATATGCGCCAATCGACTGAAACAGAAACAGGACGCCGGTGACCGCAACAACGGCGGGGGCGCTGTCGATCCAGTGCAGATCCTCGGCCTCCCGGAAAAACAGGCAGTAGCCGACAAGAAGCAGGATGGTGGAGAGAATTGTCGGCCGCACGAGGAAGGCCGCAAAACCGCGCCGCTGGAGCGGGCTGTAGCCCTGGGCAGCGAGCTGCGGCAGAAGCCGCAGGAGAGTGACGCCGGTCCCGAGCTCGGCGACAAGCGCGCCCGTCGTCACGAGCCACAACGAAAAGGCGATCGCACCGCTCGCTTCCGGACCGAGAAGGCGGGCGGCGACGATGGAGCAGGCAAAACCGGTCGCGAGCAGCGACAGCCCCGCCGCCGCGTTGAGTGCCGAATTCGCCATGATGCCCTTCGCCATGAAGACGCTTTCCCCCTTGCGCCGAACCCCCGGACGGCTTCGCGACGGCGCCCAGCCTATTTTTGAACCCTTAACATTTGGCCTTTAGAGTGCGGTTAACGTCGCCTTACGCGGCGCCTTTCACGATTTGCGGAGGTATCGCTTGTTCAGCCTCGTCGTCTGCACGGTGGATCGTTTCGATCAGCTGGAGCGGCTGCTTTCATCGCTGACGCGGCAGGAGGAGCGCCGCTTCGAGGTGATCCTCGTCGACCAGAACGAGGACGACCGGCTCGGCCCGCTCGTTGACGGCTTCGCCGGCCGGCTGGCGATCCGACGCATCCGCTCGCCGCGCGGCCTTTCGCGGGCGCGCAACCGCGGGATCGCCGCGGCGGCCGGCGACATCGTCTGCTTTCCCGACGACGACTGCTGGTACCGGTCCGGCACGTTGAAGACGGCGGCGGCGCTCTTTGCCGCCGATGCGCGGCTTGCGATCGTGACCGGCCGGACGCTCGATGCCGACGGGGCGCCCTCCGTCAGCCCGACGGGCGAGCAGCCGGTGACGATTACCCGGCGCAATTACCTTTCCTGCGGCAATTCCAACGGCATCTTCGTGCGCCGGCAGGCGCTTGCCGCCATCGGCGGCTTCGACGAAGCGCTGGGTGTGGGGGCGGCCTCGCCGTTCCAGAGCGGAGAAGAGGCCGACCTGCTGCTGCGCGCCATCGCCGCCGGGCAGACGCTCGGCTATTTTCCGGAGCTCATCGTCCACCACGACCAGGTGACGGCGGAAATCGGACCGCGGCAGATCGAGCGGGCGCGTAAATACGGGCGGGGCTTTGGGGCGCTTCTGCGCAAGCACCGTTTTCCCTTTCCTTACGTCCTGTGGCGGCTGGCGCGGCCGCTCGCCGGCTGGACTATTGCCGCTCTTCGCCGTGACCGGGCAGCGGCCGACTACAAGCGCGCCTGGCTTGCCGGCATCGCCGAGGGCTACCGCAGTTGGCCGGGCTGGGACGGAGCCTGATCCGGCAGGGCGATGATGCCGGCATAGACCTCGAAATAGCGCTCGGCCGCCGTTTCCCAGGAATAGGCTGAAGCCTCGCGCATCAGGCGCGCGCGCAACACGTCCGCCTCCTGCGTCAGCGCCGCATGCGCGTCGGCGAGCGCTTCCGCCGCCGCCTCAGGGCGAGAGAAATCCGCAATCCGCAGCATGCTGTGCCGCTTGCCCAGCGTGACGAAAGCCTCGTTGGCGTTCAGGACGGGCAGCAGGCCGGCGCTCATCGCTTCGACCGCGACGATGCCGAAGCCCTCGTATTCCGAAGCGGAGGCGAAGAGCGAGGCGTGGGAGAGGATCTCGCGGATCGCGGCGTTTTCCGGCGAAACGTGCAGCGTGACGGCCTTGGCGAGGCCGCGTGCCGCGATCTCGCGCTCGAGGTCCGCGCCGCTAAGATCGGACGGCGCGCCGACGATATCGAGGTGCCAGCCGCCGCCGCGCGCCTCTAGGGCTGTGATCGCATCGAGAAGCCGATCGAGCCGCTTGTTCAGCGAGAAGCGACCGATCGTGACGATGCGCCGGAGGGGTTCGCGTGCTGCCGCGCCGGCGAATTTGCCGATATCGGCGCCGTTTTCGATCAGCGGCACGCGCTTTGGCGCGATTTCGGCGAACTGGCGCAGATCCGAGGCGCTGCAGCAGACGACGGTGCGATAGGCGCCGGCTGAAAGGCGCGTCAGCGTGCGGAACCAGATCTTCTTGAGGGTTGCGAATTTGCGCGTGTGGAAGAAGCCGCCGTGGGTGGTGGCGACCATCGGCCGGCCGTGCAGCAGCCTGCCCCAGGCGAGGGCGTCGAAGAAGAAATCAACAGCGTGGACATGGACGAGATCGGCATCGGCGACGTGGCGGAAGACCTGCGGGGCGAAGGGATATCGCGTGCTACCCGACCAGGGAATGCGCACGATCTCGATGTCCTCGACGATTTCGCGGGGGGCGAGCTTTTCGCCCGGCGCGGAAAAGAGCGAATCGCAGGTGACGACACGCACCCGCAGGCCGCGCTTCAACGACTGCCGGCAGAGATTGGCGACGACATCCTCCAGACCGCCACGGTTCGGCAGGAATTGGCGAACGACATGGACGATCAGCGGCGCAGCATCCGCGTGCCGCTCAAATGGGACGGTCTCTGTTTCGACTGCTGACATCTTCCACCTACCGGCCGCACGGCGGCAACTCGCCTAGACCAGATAGTGGATGGCGTTAAGGCGCGGTATACGCGCGAGGCAGGCAGAGCAAATTGTTGCGGAAGAAGGTTAACCGGATCAAAAGGCCCTGAAGGTCAACGTCGTCAGCGAGCGCACGATGCCGGGTATATTGGCGATGTTGTCGTTGATGAACTTACCGATATCCTGGCCTTCCTCAATGTAGACCTTGAGCAGCAGGTCATAGTCACCGCTGGTCGAATAAAGCTCCGAGACCAGTTCGGTCTGATAGATGGCGTCGGCGACCTCGTAGGTCTTGCCGGGGGCGCACTGGAGCTGGACGAAGATCGTCTTCATGGGAATTTCCTGCATCGAATTCTGATAGTGCGCATAATGCGCGAAAGCGCTCTTCCGATGCAAGCGCTCCTTCACTGTGCTTTTGCTTCGGCGACGATCCAGTCGCGAAAGGCGGAAAGGGGCGCATAGTCCGCCCGCTCAGGCGGATAGGCGAGATAGTAACGTTCGCTGCTTTCCATTTCCAGGCCGGTCGCCGTGACAAGGTCGCCGCGCTTCAGCTCATCCTGAATGAGGAACGTCGGCAGCAGTGCGACGCCGAGACCGGCGATCGCAGCCTGTGCCGCTGTGGCAAACTGGTCGAAGAGCATGCCGTGCACGCTCTGGAAGACGACGCCATTATCGGCAAACCATCGCTCCCAGGCATCGGGACGGGTCGTCAGATGCAGGAGCGGAACACCAAGCAGATCGTCAGCTTTCAGGATGCCGTGCTGTTTCAGGAAATCCGGGCTGCAGGCGGGAACCGTCGTTTCGGACATGAGGAATGTGAGCTCGGCGCCGGGCCAGTGGGGATGACCGAAATGGATTGCAGCGTCGATGGAATCCAGCCGAAAATCGAAGGAGGAGAGCCGGGTGACAAGATTGATGGTAACGCCCGGGTTCCGACTCAGAAAGCGGCCGAGGCGCGGTGCCAGCCAGCGGGTCCCAAAGGTCGGCAGGATCGCGAGGTTCAACGTGCCGCCATGCGGGTTCGCTCGCAGGTTCAGCGATGCGCTGGAGATGCGGCGCAAGGCTTCGCGGATCTCACGCGCATAGCTGTCGCCAGCAAGCGTCAGACGCACCGTCTGCCGCTCGCGAACGAAGAGCTCGACATGGAGCTGTTCCTCGAGTGCCTTGATCTGGCGGCTGACGGCGCTCTGCGTCAGGTCCAGTTCGCGCGCGGCAGCCGTTACGCTACCGGTGCGAGCGACGGCTTCGAAGGCTGCGAGCAATGAAATGGACGGCAGAAAACGTCGGGACGGCAGCATAGTTCATTCCGTTTTAGAATGATCTGTTTCCAAAAGGTCGATATTCATGGTGTGAAGGGCTTTGTAAAGGACATTATCCTGCCAAAGCGGAATGACCCGGAGTTCCTGATGTCGAGCGCCTTCGTTTCCACCGACCGCATCCGTTCGCTTTTCACCGAAGCGATGTCGCAGATGTACCGCACCGAGGTGCCGCAATACGGCACGCTGATTGAGCTTGTGGCGGACGTGAACAGGGAGGTGCTGGCAGCAAACCCCGAATTGCGCAAGCGTCTGAACCGCGCAGGCGAACTCGATCGCATCGATGTCGAACGCCACGGCGCGATCCGACTCGGCACCGCGGAAGAGCTTTTCACCATCCGCCGTCTCTTCGCGGTCATGGGCATGCAGGCGGTTGGATATTACGATCTTTCAGTTGCGGGCGTACCGGTGCATTCCACCTGCTTCCGGCCGATCGATCAGGCGGCGCTGAGCGTCAATCCGTTCCGCGTCTTCACTTCTTTGCTGCGGCTGGAGCTGATCGAAGACGAAGCGCTTCGCGCCGAAGCGGAGGCGATTCTGGCCAAGCGCCGGATCTATACGCCGCGCGCCCTGGCACTGATCGAGCGGCATGAGCAGGCCGGTGGCCTGACGGAGGCCGAAGCTATCGAATTCGTGGCTCAGGCGCTCGAGACCTTCCGCTGGCACGGTGAAGCGACCGTCAGCGCCGAAACCTACAAGCGCCTGCATGATGCGCATCGCTTGATTGCCGATGTCGTCAGCTTCAAGGGGCCGCATATCAACCATCTGACGCCGCGCACGCTCGACATCGATGAAGTCCAGCGCCGCATGCCGGAACGCGGCATCACACCGAAGGCCGTGATCGAAGGTCCGCCGCGCCGCGACTACGACATCCTGCTGCGCCAGACGAGCTTCAAGGCGCTGGAAGAGCCGATCGCCTTTGCCGATGAAACGGGAAGGAAGCAGGGCACGCATACGGCCCGCTTCGGCGAAATCGAGCAGCGCGGCGTTGCGCTGACGGCGAAGGGCCGCGCGCGCTATGATCAGTTGCTTGCTTCCGTTCGCGGCGAGGTGCAGGTGGGCTCCGCAGGCGCCAAGGCAACAGACTACGACAACGAGCTTGCCGAACGCTTCAAGGCCCTGCCGGACAGTTGGGACGCTATGCGCCGCGAAGGTCTTGCCTTCTTCCGCTATTCCGCCGCGCCCGCAGGTCTTGCGGCTGCCGTTCGCGGCAAGCTGCCGAGCGACGTCGAGGCGTTGATCGCTGCCGGTTACCTGACCTCCGATCCCATCGTCTACGAAGATTTTCTGCCGGTCAGCGCGGCGGGCATCTTTCAGTCCAACCTCGGCACGGACCAGCAGCAGAACTATGCGATGCGCTCCAACCGGGCGGCTTTCGAAGACGCGCTGGGTGCAAGCGTGCAGGATGAGCTGGAACTTTATGCCGAGCTTCAATCAGGCTCTCTCGAGGCCGCCATGACCATGCTGGGCATTGCCGGGCTGCAATTGAAAACCGTCGCTTGATGTCGCTTCCGCAATGCCCTCGGCGGCGCTAAAGTGCCCGCCATATTTGCCCAGAATGGACTGACCGATGCTGGATGATCCCCGCTCCCACGGGCTTTGGGAAAGGACCGCTCCGCAGCCGCCGGAAACACCGGCGCTGGACGGTACGGTATTGGCCGATGTCGTGGTCGTCGGCGGCGGTTACACGGGGCTTTCGTCCAGTCTTCATCTTGCCGAGGCCGGGTCGAAGGTCGTGCTGCTCGAAGCCAAGGAAATCGGCTTCGGCGGGGCTGGCCGCAATGTCGGGCTTATCAATGCCGGCATGTGGGTGATGCCAGACGATCTGCCTGGCGTGCTCGGTCCGGTCTATGGTGAGCGGCTGCTCGACCTTCTGGGCAATGCGCCACGCCTCGTCATGGAGCTGATCGAAAAGCACGGCATTGCATGCGAGCTTGAAAAGAACGGCACGCTCCATTGCGCCGTCGGTGCGGAGGGGCTGAAGGAAATCGAGGCGCGTGCCGCGCAATGGTCTGCGCGCGGAGCCCCGGTCAAGCTTCTGGACGCTGCTGAGACCGCGCGCCGCATCGGCAGCACTGCTTACGCCGGTTCGCTGCTTGATATGCGCGCCGGAACGCTGCAGCCGCTCGCCTATGCCCGCGGCTTGGCGCATGCAGCCGTCAAGGCTGGCGTTTCCCTCCATACATCGAGCCCGGTCATCGTGACCGAGCGAAATGGCGGCCGATGGACAGTGAAAACCGCGACGGGCCAGGTGACCGCTGAATGGATCATCGTCGCGACGGATGCCTATAGCACTGGGCCCTGGGAGCAGGTGCGCAGCGAGCAGGTGCATCTTCCCTATTTCAACCTGGCGACCGCGCCGCTCGGTCACAACCTGCAACAGTCCATCCTTCCCGGCCGCGAAGGCGTCTGGGACACAAAGGAAATCCTCTCCTCGTTCAGGATGGACCAAGCCGGCCGCCTTGTTTTCGGCAGCGTCGGGGCGCTGCGCAACACCGGTGCCGCAGTCCATAAAGCCTGGGCGAGGCGGTCCCTCAAGAAACTCTTTCCGCAGATCGGCGATGTAGAGTTCGAATACGAGTGGTACGGCAAGATCGGCATGACCGACAATGCACTGCCGCGCTTCCACAAATTCGCGCCCAATGTCGTGGGCTTCTCTGGCTATAATGGCCGCGGCATTGCGCCCGGCACGGTCTTCGGCCGTACGCTGGCGGAGCATATTCTCGGCAAGATCGGTGAAGCCGATTTGCCGCTGCCCTTGACGGACCCGAGGGAGCCGGGGTTCCGCGCACTCAAGGAAATGTGGTACGAAGCCGGCGCCCAGGTCGCGCACTTCGCCGATGCACGCTTTTAAGAACAAGAAGGTTGGAAACACATGACCATCGCTAGCCTCGATCTCGCAGCCGAAACGAAGAAGCTGCTGTCCGAACTCGGCGTTGACGCCGCCCGCTATACCGGCGGCACGCTGCGCGTCACCTCGCCGGTCACGGGCAAGGAAATCGGCCTGCTCAAGGAGCATTCCGTCGCCGATGCCAAAAAGGCGATCGACGAAGCGCATAAGGCTTTCGCCGAATGGCGGGCCGTGCCGGCGCCGAAGCGCGGCGAACTGGTCCGCCTGCTTGGCGAGGAGCTTCGTTCGGCGAAGTTAGCGCTCGGCCGTCTCGTTTCGATCGAAGTCGGCAAGATTACTTCCGAGGGCCTTGGCGAGGTCCAGGAGATGATCGACATCTGCGATTTCGCCGTCGGCCTTTCGCGTCAGCTCTACGGCCTGACGATCGCCACCGAGCGCTCCGAACATCGCATGATGGAGAGCTGGCATCCGCTCGGCGTCGTCGGCATCATTTCCGCGTTCAATTTCCCGGTTGCCGTCTGGTCGTGGAATGCGGCGCTGGCGCTCGTCTGCGGCAACTCGACCGTCTGGAAGCCGTCGGAAAAGACGCCACTCACGGCCCTTGCCGTGCAAGCGCTGTTCGAGAAGGCGCTGAAGCGTTTCGTCGCCGAAGGCGGCCAGGCGCCGGCGAACCTCTCGACGCTCTTGATTGGCGGCCGCGATGTCGGCGAAGTTCTTGTCGATCACCCGAAGGTGCCGCTGGTTTCCGCCACCGGCTCCACGGCCATGGGCCGCGCCGTCGGTCCACGTCTGTCGCAGCGTTTCGCCCGTGCCATCCTCGAACTCGGCGGTAACAACGCCGCGATCATCTGCCCGACGGCCGATCTCGATCTCACCCTTCGCGGCGTCGCCTTCTCGGCCATGGGGACTGCCGGCCAGCGCTGCACGACGCTTCGCCGCCTCTTCGTGCATGAGAGCGTCTACGATCAGCTCGTTCCGCGCCTGCAGAAGGCCTATGGATCGGTCACGATCGGCAACCCGCTGGAGAACGGCACGCTGGTTGGTCCGCTGATCGACAAGGCGGCTTTCGACAAGATGCAGTCGGCGCTTTCCGACGCGAAGTCGGCGGGCGGCAAGGTCACCGGCGGCGACCGTGTTGAGAACGGTTCTGCCGATGCCTTCTATGTGCGTCCGGCGCTGGTCGAAATGCCGTCGCAGACGGGTCCGGTCGAGCACGAGACCTTCGCGCCGATCCTCTATGTCATGAAGTATGCGGATTTCGATGAGGTGCTCGAGCTGCACAATGCGGTGCCGCAAGGCCTCTCATCCTCGATCTTCACAAACGACATGCGCGAAGCCGAAACCTTCGTTTCCGCTCGCGGATCGGACTGTGGTATCGCGAATGTGAACCTTGGGCCGTCGGGCGCTGAAATCGGTGGCGCCTTCGGTGGCGAAAAGGAAACCGGCGGCGGCCGCGAGTCGGGCTCGGATGCTTGGAAGGCCTACATGCGCCGCACGACGAACACGATCAACTACGGCAAGACACTGCCCCTCGCTCAGGGCGTCAAATTCGACGTTGAGTGATCGATAATCGCATGGAACCTGAAAGGGACGATGGCGTGACGCCGTCGTCCCTTTTTTTGTTCATGGCATTCCTCAATGGAATCGTTCTAAAGTTGATGCGTTTATTCAAGTATTTTTGATCGCATCGTCCTTCCGTAAACTTGAAAAAGCCAATCAAGAAAAATATAGGGGGTGCGCGTCACCGAAATGGGTGACACCGCCATGGAGGGTATCAATGAAAATTTCTCTTTCGCGCTTTTCCGCGCTTGCTTTTGCCGCCTCGCTTCTCGCAGCGACGTCGCTGGCTTCCGGCGCGAATGCGCAGGATTCCGAAGGTATCGTCGTTTACAACGCCCAGCATGAAAGCCTTGGCCGCGAGTGGATCGATGCCTTTACCAAGGAAACGGGCATCAAGGTGACCATGCGCCAGGGCAGCGACATGCAGTTCGCCAACCAGATCATCCAGGAAGGCGACGCTTCTCCGGCTGACGTATTCCTGACGGAAAACTCCCCGGCCATGACGCTCGTCGACGGCGCCGGTCTCTTCGCCCCGGTCGACAAGGAAACGCTCGACCTGGTCCCGGCGCAGTACCGCCCGGCCGACGGCATGTGGACGGGCATCGCCGCACGCACCACCGTCTTCGCCTACGACAAGAGCAAGCTGACGGAAGACAAGCTGCCGAAGTCCATGCTTGACCTCGCAGATCCGGCCTGGAAGGGCCGCTGGGGTGCGGCTCCGGCCGGCGCCGATTTCCAGGCGATCGTCGGTGCGCTGCTGCAGCTGAAGGGCGAAGACGCAACGGCCGCCTGGCTGAAGGCACTCAAGGAAAACGCAACGCCCTACAAGGGCAACAGCGTCGCCATGAAGGCCGTCAATGCCGGTGAAGTCGAAGGTGCGATCATCTATCACTACTACTGGTTCGGCGATCAGGCGAAGACCGGCGAGAACAGCAAGAATGTCGGCCTGCATTACTTCAAGAACCAGGATCCGGGCGCGTTCGTCAGCGTCTCCGGCGGCGGCGTCCTCAAGTCGACGCAGCACATGAAGGAAGCCCAGGCGTTTCTGAAATTCATCGCCGGCAAGGCCGGTCAGGAGATCCTGAAGAACGGCACGTCCTATGAATATGCGGTAAGCGGCGACTCCAACCCGAAGCTCGTTCCGCTCAAGGATCTGAACGCGCCGAAGGTCGAAGCATCCGAGCTCGACAGCAAGAAGGTCGTCGAGCTGATGACGGCCGCGGGTCTCATCTAAGTCTTTCTGCCGCAGGCTATGGGAGTCAAAACCATTGCTTTTAACTCAAGAAAACCTTAGGGCATGACCCGATCCCTGCCAACCGCTTGAAACAGAAGCGGTTGGCTTCCTTTTTCAGCGACAAAAGGCGCGTGCCTTGCTGCAAGATAACAGACCATTTGCTTCTGAGTTCGCGCCTGTTAATGGCGCGCAGATCAGCGGTGGTTTGCTGCGAAGGCGCATTCCCCACCTCTCCGTTGTCGCCTTTGCCACGCTGATTGCCGCCCTGAGCCTTGTGCCGCTCGGCTTTATCGGCTGGGTCACTATCGAGGTCGGCTGGCATACCGTCGAGGAGCTGGTGTTCCGGCCGCGCGTCGGCGAACTGCTCGTCAATACCGTCCTCCTCGAAGCGCTTACCATCCCCTTGTCGCTCGCTCTTGCGGTGACGCTCGCCTGGCTGACGGAGCGGACCAACATTCCCTTTCCGCGCATATGGTCCTGGCTTGCCGTGGCACCGCTTGCCGTTCCGGCTTTCGTGCACAGCTATGCCTGGGTCAGCCTCGTTCCCGGCATGCGCGGCCTGCAAAGCGGCGTCTTCGTTTCCGTGCTTGCTTATTATCCCTTTCTCTATCTGCCGGTTGCCGCTGCCCTTCGCCGCCTCGATCCGGCGATCGAGGATGCGGCGGCATCGCTCGGCCTCGGTCCCTGGGGCGTCTTTTTCCGCACCGTGCTGCCGCAGCTGCGGCTTGCGATCTGCGGCGGCTCGCTGCTGATTGCACTGCACCTGCTTTCCGAATACGGCCTGTTCGTGATGATCCGCTTCGATACGTTTGCGACAGCGATCGTCGATCAGTTCCAGTCGGCCTATAACAGCCCTGCCGCCAACATGCTCGGCGGCGTGCTTGTCGCTTGCTGCCTCTTCCTGCTCGGCCTGGAAATCCTGCTTCGCGGCAACGAGCGCTATGCCCGTGTCGGCTCCGGTTCCGCGCGCCCCGCCGATCGCCGCCGTCTCGGCTGGTTCGTGGTCCCTGCGATCCTGTTGCCGGTCGCGCTTGCAGTCCTGACGCTCGGAGTGCCGCTGGTAACGCTCGGACGGTGGCTCTATCTTGGCGGTGCGGACATCTGGCGGCTGGATACAGTCGGGAATGCTTTCCTACAGACGATTGTCCTTGCGGTCGCTGGCGGCGTGCTGGCGACGATCGCGGCTGCCCCGATGGCCTGGCTTTCGGTTCGCGCACCTGGCCGTTTCCAACGGGTGCTGGAAGCCTGCCATTATTACGTCGGCTCGCTTCCGGGCGTCGTCGTAGCGCTGGCACTGGTCACCATCACCGTGCGGGTGGCGTTGCCGCTCTACCAGACCTTTGCGACGCTCCTCGTTGCTTATGTCCTGCTCTTCCTGCCGCGCGCCATGGTCGGTCTTCGCGCCAGCATCGCACAGGCGCCGGTGGAGCTGGAGCGGGCGGCGATGGGCCTTGGACGGACCCCAGCGCAGGCCGTGCGCCAGATTACCATGCGGCTTGCCGCACCCGGCTTTGCTGCGAGCGTTGCGCTATCGGCCCTCGGCATCACCAACGAATTGACGGCAACGCTGATGCTGTCGCCGAACGGGGTCGAGACGCTGGCCACGAAATTCTGGTCTCTTACCAGCGAAATCGACTATGTGTCGGCCGCTCCCTATGCGGTGATGATGATCGTGTTGTCGCTGCCGTTGACGCTTCTTCTCTATGTCCAATCGAAACGGACCGCCGGCCAATGACCCTGCTTACGATCCAGTCCGCCAGCAAGCGCTATGGTCCGGTGAAAGCCCTGAGCAACGTAACGCTGGAGGTTGCGGCCGGCAGCCGCACTGCGGTCGTCGGTCCCTCGGGCTCCGGCAAGACAACGCTGCTCCGCCTCATTGCCGGCTTCGAGTGGCCGGATGAAGGCCGGATCGTTCTGGATGGCCAGGCGCTCGCCGAAGGTTCGGCAGCGGTTCCCGCCCATAAGCGCGGCATCGGCATCGTTTCGCAGGACGGTTCGCTTTTCCCGCACCTGAGCGTTGCCGACAACATCGGCTTCGGCTTCGAGCGCGGCGCCCCCGATCGCGAAAAGCGGATCATCGAATTGCTGGATATGGTCGAGCTCGACCGCAACATGCTGACGCGCCGCCCTCATCAGCTCTCCGGCGGTCAGCAGCAGCGCGTGGCGTTGGCGAGGGCGCTCGGCCGCAAGCCGCGCCTCATGCTGCTCGACGAGCCTTTTTCAGCACTCGACACCGGCCTTCGCGAGAATATGCGCAAGGCGGTTGCCCGCGTGCTGCAGGCGGCGGGCATCACGACGATTCTCGTAACCCATGACCAGGCGGAGGCGCTTTCCTTCGCGGATCAGGTCGCGGTGCTGCGGGAAGGCAAGCTCGTCCAGGCAGGCACGCCCCAATCGCTCTATCTGCACCCGAAGGACCGCGAGACCGCGCTATTCCTCGGCGATGCCGTCATGCTGCCGGCGATCATTCGCAATGGCATTGCCGATTGCGCGCTCGGCCGCGTAGCCGTCGAGGGGCAGCATCAGGGCAAGGCTGAAATCATGTTGCGGCCGGAGCAGATCCGCGTCGTTCGCGACGAAAGCGAACCGGTTCATGGCGGCCGCGTCGTTGAGGTAGAGTTCGGAGGCGCGACCTGCACGGTCGCAGTGTCGCTTGAAGGTGTGGCTCTGCCGCCGATCGTCATCAAGACGTCGAGCGTCGCCCTGCCTGCGCGCGGCGATCGCGTTCGCCTCGATATCGCTGGAAAGGCGCATGTCTTCGCCGGCCGTTAAGCCGTCTTTCGCGAGACGCTTGGCGCTTCCTCTTGCTCCAGCCAGCCGCCTGTGAAACCGGCGCGCTCCAGGCCGCGACGGATGATCGGCGATTGCCGCATCAGGTTCCAGATGAAATCCGACCGGTCGTTTTCGATCGTCATCACCAGCAATCCCTGATCGATGCCGACGCAGCGATCGTCCACCCAGCCCTCCGGCCGCGCCGTCTTGACCGTGGGGTTGAAGCCGCCGGGGAAGCGGCCCTCGTAAAGCAGGCTGGGGTAGGTCGCAAGCAGTGCCTCCAGGCCATCGAGAGCAGCCTGCCGGTCGTAAGGTAGCGACGCGAGCGCCGCCCAGGGCGCGATCGTGCCGTCGTCCGGGCCAAGCGGTGCTCCGCGCGCAGCGTAGCCGAGGACCTTTGGATGGCGGCCGCCGCGCATCCGCCGTGTGGGCGGTGGACCATCGGAAGCGGAAAACCCCCAGATATCCTTGTTATAGCCGACGAAATGACCGGGATTGCGCTCGGCATAGTCACGCTGCACAGCGATCGAGACCTGCGTGTTGCGGAAATAATCCCAGTTGTGCGCGGCCATCTCCTTGTCCTGAATTCCGCGGAAATCGATCCAGGCATGCGAAAAGAGGTGAATGAAGAGCGGTCCGGCGTAAAGATACGGCTGCTTGCCGAAGAGCATCCACGAATAGCTCGAGACGAACGCATCGTAGCTCGACTGTGGAATCGGATGCGTCGGCGAAGCAAGCGCCAGCGTATAGAGCAGGATCGCCTCGTCATAGCCCTGGTAGCGCCAGCGCAGAAAGCCGCTGCCGGGCTTCCAGCCCATGGATACGGCCTGCCCCTTGTTCAGTGCCCAGTGCCAATCGATCCGCTCGTAGATGAGCTTCGCAAGCTCGCGGATTTCTGTCTCGGCCTCGCCGGCACCATCGAAATAGGCGGCAGCCGTCAACATACCGGCGACGAGCAGGGTGGTGTCGATCGTCGAGAGCTCGCTGTTCCATGCACGATGGCCGGTGTCCATGTGCAGAAAATGATAATAGAAGCCGCGATACCCCGTCGCGTGGCGTTCGCGCCCCTGACGGCTTTCGGCAAAGAAGCGGAGTGTCGCAAGCGTCCTGTCTGCGGCCTCGGCCCGCCGCATCCATCCGCGTTCGACGGCAACCGGATAGCTTGAAAGTGCAAAGCCGACGGCGGCGATGCTGGCTGGAACTCCAGCTATGGATGTATCCGCCACCAGGCCGTTTTCAGTGTTGGAATGTTTCAGAAAATACTCGAATGCGGATCTTTGCAGCCTGTCAATCAGGGCCGCGTCCGTCTCACCAATTCGTTGCAGCATACATCAAACCAACTGTTGCGCCCCGCCTCAACATGGCGATGCGTTGCGCACAAATCAATTGGTTTTCAGACGGCGCGACAAAAAGGCTGCGCTCGGGCACCGGTAAACGCCCAGGATACAACACCTGCGAGGTCGACGGAAAAAATGCTGGAGAGCTGAAGAAGACAGCATCGCGCGCATGATCGCATGTGCCGGTGCTTCTTATTTCGAGAGAAACTGGAGCGGGCGAAGGGATTTGAACCCTCGACCCCAACCTTGGCAAGGTTGTGCTCTACCCCTGAGCTACACCCGCTCAATCCGCACCGGTCCGGGGTAGTTGGTGGACCGTGGGCTGCCGCCTTGCGGCGACGGGCGCTATATGGCCTAACCGATTTTCAAATGCAACAGGGAAATGACGGAAAGGCCAAGAAAAATTCGAAGGCTTCGGGAGCGGCTTCCTAAAACGCCGTATTTCCAAGGAAAAGCACCTAGGGTGAACATTGCAAAACATGCTGCGCCGACTTAATCAGGGCGCCTAACCTCTTTCTTCCAGTGCAAGACGGATGCCGCGATGACCGAAGCCCAGCCGAAAAACAGAGACGATCTTTTTGCCTTTCTCGATGGCCTCGGCATCACGCATAGCACGCAGGATCATGCGCCGGTCTTCACCGTGGCTGAATCGGTATCGCTGCACGACGCGATGCCGGGCGGCCACACAAAGAACCTTTTCGTGAAAGACAAGAAGGATCAGTTCTACCTTTTGACGGTCGAGGAACACGCCGTCGTCGATCTCAAGACGGTGCATACGCTGATCGGTGCCGCAAGCAAGATTTCGTTCGGCAAGCCGGAGAAGCTGATGGAATACCTCGGCGTCGTCCCCGGGGCGGTCACTGCCTTCGGCGCCATCAACGACACCGGCAACAATGTGACGTTTGTGCTCGATGCCGACTTGATGAAAGACGAGATCATCAATTGCCATCCGTTGTCCAACGATGCGACCACGTCGATCGCGAGCGCCGATCTTATTCGATTCATGGAAGCGACCGGGCATAAGCCGCTTGTCTTGAAAGTGACAGCTTGAGATACGATTTTAACGCTAGAAAAGAGCCGGGAGACCGGCATGGCGGGAGACAACAATGAGCGGTAGCGACAATCCTTACGCAAATTCCTTCGGCGCACAGATGTCGGCAAAGGCGAGCTTTGGCTCGGCGGCGCCGCAGCCTGCGGCAGCCGGAGACCTCATCAAGGACACGACGACCGCCAACTTTGCGAAGGACGTCATCGAGGAATCGCGCAATCAGCCCGTGCTTGTCGATTTCTGGGCGCCCTGGTGTGGCCCGTGCAAGCAGTTGACGCCGGTGCTGGAAAAGGTGGTCAACGAAGCTCAGGGCCGCGTGAAGCTCGTGAAGATGAATATCGACGACCATCCGTCGATCGCCGGCCAACTCGGGATCCAGTCGATCCCCGCAGTTATCGCCTTCGCTGGGGGCCGTCCCGCCGATGGCTTCATGGGTGCCGTCCCGGAAAGCCAGGTTCGCCAGTTCATCGACCGCCTTGCCGGTCCTGCCGGTGCCGATCAGGCGGCAGAAATCGAAGCGGTGCTCGAGGAGGCGGCCGGGCTTCTGGCGGCGGGCGATGTCAACGGTGCCGCGCAGCTTTATGGGGCTGTGATGCAAGCTGAACCGGAAAATGCCAAGGCGCTTGCCGGCATGGCCGAATGCATGATTGCAGCCAACCAGCATCAGCGCGCTCGTGAAGCGCTGACCGGTCTGCCGGAGGAGCTTGCCAAGGACGCAGCCATTCAAGCGGTCCTCACAAAGCTCGACCAGATCGAAGAGGCCCGCAAGCTTGGCGATCCCATTCTCCTGGAACAGGATCTCGCGCGTGATCCGGATAACCACGAAGCCCGCATGAAGCTTGCGAAGATCCTCAACGTGGAAGGCAAGCGCGACGAGGCGGCCGACCACCTGCTGTACATCATGCGCAAGGACCGGACTTTCGACGACGACGGTGCGCGCCGGCAGCTTTTGCAGTTCTTCGATGTTTGGGGTTTCAAGGATCCGGCGACGGTGGCAGCGCGCCGCAAGCTTTCTGCGATGTTGTTCTCATAACTTTACAAACCTTGCCCTTGCGTTTTTAGGGAAGGGCCCCACATTTCAGAGCCAGGGCAGGAGGATCGTTCCTCCGGGGCGGGCGAATGCGGGACGAGTGTTGATGCAAGTCGGGAATGCCAGATATTTAAAGCCCGGCGATCTGCCAGATTCGATCGCCGTGTTTCCGCTGTCGGGTGCTCTTCTCCTTCCTACGGGGCAGCTTCCGCTGAATATTTTCGAGCCGCGTTACCTGACGATGATCGACGCTGCGCTCGCCGGCAACCGGCTGATCGGAATGGTTCAGCCTGCGCTCAGCGAAGGCGAGGTGAAGGTCAGCGACCCCCAGCTTGCTCCCGTCGGCTGCATCGGCCGGATCACCTCTTTCGCGGAGACGGGCGATGGGCGCTATATCATTTCGCTGACGGGCGTCTGCCGTTTCCGGTTGCTTGGCGAGAAGGTGACGCATGAGCCCTTTAGATGCTTCCGGATCGCTCCCTTCATTTCCGATCTTTCCGCACGGGATGAGGAGGATGCCGTCGATCGTGCCGCTTTGCTGTCGGCTTTCAGGGCTTACCTCGATGCCAACAAGCTGGAAGCCGATTGGGATAGCGTCGAGCGCGCCAGCAATCTGACGCTCGTCAACTCTCTTGCGATGATGTCGCCATTCGGCTCGGCGGAGAAACAGGCGCTGCTCGAGGCTCCGGATCTCAAGACCAGGGCCGAAACGCTGATCGCCATTACGGAAATCGTGCTCGCGCGCGTTTTCGGTGACTCCGATACGGTTCTGCAGTAATCATCGCGCATGGACGAAAAACTCAGCCGCGTTGATCCCAAACTGCTTGAGCTTTTGGTGTGCCCGCTGACCAAGGGCAGGCTCAGTTATGATCGCGAGCACAATGAGCTTGTCTCGGAAAAGGCGCGCCTTGCCTATCCGATCCGCGACGGCATCCCGATCATGTTGGTGTCAGAGGCCCGGCGGCTGGACGACTAGGTCGCGATTCTTAGATCGCTTCGCCCGCCAGAAGCCGGGGATTGTTTCTCGCCGTCGTGCCGGCTGCCTGGCCGATGAAGAAGGACTTGAGATTCGGCAGCCTATCGACGATGCCGAGGCCGATGTCACGGACAACGCGCACCGGCGTTATGTCGTTCGAGAACAGCCGGTTCAGCACGTCGGTCGTCACTCCCATGCGGAAGGTGTCGAACCGGCGCCAGGACTGGTAGCGCTCGAGAATGTTGATCGAGCCGATATCGAGGCCAAGGCGATCGGCCTCGACGATCGTTTCAGCCAGCGCTGCGACGTCCTTGAAGCCGAGATTAAGGCCCTGGCCGGAAATCGGATGAATGCCGTGTGCCGCATCGCCTGCGAGTGCGAAGCGCGGCGCCACGAAAGCGCGGGCGAGCGTAAGGCCCAGCGGAAAGGCGCGCTTTTCGCCGATGACCTTCAGCGCGCCAAGCTTGTGGCCGAAGCGGCGCTCCAGTTCCTCATCGAAGATCAGATCATCGCCGGCGACAAGCCGGTCGGCATCGTTGGTGAATTCGGTCCAGACGAGCGAAGAACGGTTGTTGGTGAGCGGCAGGATCGCAAAGGGGCCGGAGGGAAGGAAGTGTTCTTCGGCGCAGCCATTGTGTGGCCGCTCGTGCTCGACGGTCACGACGATGCCGGACTGGCCATAATCCCAGCTGACCGTTTTTATGCCTGCCAGATCGCGGAGCTTCGACCGCACGCCGTCGCAGGCGACGAGCAGGCGTGACTCCAGCGTGCTGCCATCGGACAACGTGACGGAGATATGATTTTCTTCCGTTGCCAGTCCCGTGGCGCTCAGCCCATGCCGGATTTCGATGCCAAGCCGCTGGCAGACGCCGCGAAGCGCGCGAACCATGACGGCATTCGGGATCATGTGCGCAAAGGGCCGGCCGTCTTCCACCTCGCCATCGAAAGTGAGAAAAACCGGACGAACCGGGTCGGATGTCCTGGAATCGGTGACGATCATCTTGGTGATCGGCTGGGCATCCGGCAGGATTTCGTCCCAGATACCAAAGAGTTCCAGCATCTTTGACGCCGCGGCAATGATCGCGGAGGCGCGCATATCCTTCTGCCAGACATGCTCGGGTGCTGCCTCAACGACGGTCACAGTGAGGTGGGGTGCTGCCTGCTTGACCGCAACCGCTGCTGAAAGGCCGACGTAACCTCCGCCAACAATCAGCATGTCCAGCATCGCCTATTTCCCCGCGCCTTGTGATGACAATCGTGATCTATATAGACCATCGCCTTCTCACTTCCTACAGCCGGGAGCCGAACAAAATGACGAAAGACGCGGCAAAGCCGACCGCCATGGAGACGCTGCTCGCCACCCTCGATCTCGAACCGATCGAGGTGGATATCTTTCGCGGCCGCAGTCCTCAGGTCGGCTGGCAACGCGTTTTCGGCGGCCAGGTGATCAGTCAGGCGCTGATGGCGGCCCAGCGAACGATTGAGGCTGAGCGCTTCGTTCACTCGCTGCATGCCTATTTCATGCGTCCGGGGGATCCTTCCGTGCCGATCATCTATCAGGTGGAGCGCATCCGCGACGGATCGAGCTTCAACACGCGCCGGGTTGTCGCGATCCAGCACGGCGAGGCAATTTTCGCCCTCTCATGTTCCTTCCAGGTCGAGGAATCGGGTTTCGACCATCAGATCGTAATGCCCGAGGTGCCGATGCCGGAAAAGCTGCTCGGCGAGCAGCAGATCAAGGAGCAGTACCTGGCGCATGCGCCGGCGGCCATGCGTAAATATTGGGAACGCGAGCGGCCGATCGAGATCCGGCCTGTTTCGCTGACGCACTACTTTTCCGACAAGAAGCTCGACCCGCGCCAGGACGTTTGGGTGCGCGCGACGGGGCCGGTCCCCGAGGACCGGCGCTATCAAGCTGCAGTGCTTGCCTATCTCTCCGACATGACGTTACTCGGTACCTCGCTCTACGCCCATGGAACCTCGATCTTTGACCAGAGCCTCCAGGTGGCCAGTCTCGACCATGCGATGTGGTTTCACCGTCCGGACAAACTCGACGACTGGCTGCTTTATACGCAAGACAGCCCGTCCGCTTCCGGCGCCCGCGGTTTAACCCGCGGTAGCCTGTTTACGCGATTAGGTGTTCTGGTTGCGTCGGTGGCGCAGGAAGGACTGATCCGGAAAAGGGCAAATGAATAAATAATGTGCATATTTATAAAATTGCGCATTATTTATTCATCTGCTCGCCCATTATTTGCGGGTTTGTTCGTGCCTTCAATTATAGTTATTATATTTCAATAGCTTATAAACTATCGCGAATCTGGCACATCCTTTGAATGTCTATCTTCGGTCGCTGCCCGTGAACGTCAGCGGCAAGGAGAGTCGGCTCCGGGCCGAGGATAACGAAGGATGGGAAAACCAGATGAAAATTGTGATGGCCATTATCAAGCCGTTCAAGCTCGATGAGGTCCGCGAAGCGCTTACGGCGATCGGCATACAGGGCCTGACTGTAACCGAAGTGAAGGGCTACGGGCGCCAAAAGGGACATACCGAAATCTACCGCGGCACGGAATATGCGGTCAGCTTCCTGCCGAAGCTCAAGATCGAAATCGCAGTCGCCTCCGAGCTCGTCGACAAGGCGGTCGAAGCCATCGCGTCGTCGGCCAAGACCGGCCAGATCGGCGACGGCAAGATTTTCGTCTACTCGATCGACCATGCCGTTCGCATCCGCACGGGCGAAACCGATTCAGAAGCGCTCTAAGAACCGCTGAGCAAGGAGCATTATTCCAATGTCAATCTCGAAGTTTTCCTCCATCTTTGCGCGGTTCGGCACTGCGTCGGCTGCGCTTCTTGCGCCTGTCGCCGCCTTCGCACAGGACGCAGCAACGACGGCCGCTCCG